>CALINZ010000169.1 GCA_938045085.1 uncultured Collinsella sp.
GAAAACTTGGCAGTCCGTTCGGCGCCATTTTTGGTGCGTTCGCGCCAATGCGTGACTGACTGGGTTGAAATTCGTGTTTTCCTGTGCCTATGAAGGATCTACTTTGTGACATATCGGCTTTTAGGTACTGGCGTTTGCCTCCTCAAGTCCGCGCTTTGTGTCCGCCGCTTCCACGACCGGAAGAAGACCGGCAGCGATATGATCTCGCCCGCAACCCGACGGCTGCGGTCGCGCTCGGTTTTCCGTTGTATACATTGGTTCGGACGAGAAACAAACGGACTTGTCCTGCCAGCATTAGGCAGCGGCTGTTTCTTGGTGAGCTCCCCAGGGAATCCGTGCTGGAAACGGAGCATGGGTTTTTGGTTACGTCTCCTCTACTGACGACATTCATCATGTCGCGGCATCTGACGGATCTTCAGCTTCTTTTGGTATTGGCGGAGATGTGTGGCTTGTTTGCGGTGTGTGCCCTGCCGGCGGCACTTGAGGCGGAGCTTTCGCGTGCAATTGATTCGGGCGCGATTTCGACAACGGTCGGTTGGGTGCGCTGCCCGTCCGAGGACGGCACCGCCTCAAATTTATGGCGTCGAGACGCTTTTGTTTTGGGCGGAGACCTTGACCGTTTTTGTTCAGATGTTTGCGGGATGCGTTACGGCAATAGATTTATGGCGGTATCGCAACTCGTTCCATTGGGTGCCGCGTCGCCTTTTGAGGTCGAGGCGTATTTGTTGCTTGGACTGCCGCGAGCCCTGGGAGGCGAAGGTTTTTGCGGCATAGAGCTTAATGTTGAAGTGATGCTAAGCACAAGTGCTCGAGCGATTGTGGGAAAGTCCCGTGTATATATCGACCTACTTCTTTCTTCGCCGGACGGCAGGCGACAGGTGGCCATTGAATGTCAGGGAAAGGCCTCGCACGGGCGCGCAGGGGATGGCTTGCGCGATGCTGACCGCATGACGGCCCTTCAGACCATGGGCTACGATGTGCTTCTCCTGACACACAGACAGATATCCGATGAGGATAGATTCCGCGCGATCGTTAAGGCCGTATACAGGATGCTCGATGCTGAATATCGTGATAAAAGCTCAGATGAGCAAAGGGCTGAGACATTACTCAGGTCTGAACTATTCGTTGACTGGACAAAATTGGGAGTAATCGACGGAAAGATGCCCGTTAGACACAAAATGGCTCGATCGTGGACGGCTGCGAATCTAAGTGAGTAGACTTTTGGCACTTTGGCGACTAGGTCGTTTTGCAACAAGGCATTTACCTGCGGCTTTATAAAGTGATATGGATGGTCTGCTCGGCAAGTTCCAAAAAGTCTACTCACTTAGTTTTTGACGAGAAGCCGATGCCGAAGGCGGTCCTATTTCAGGTAGTTAACAAGTTTGTGAGGCACGAAAAAGGCCCGAACCATGCGGTCCGGGCCTCATCGAGCTAGAGGTTATGTCTCAGGTTGCTGGCTTAGCCGAAGTAGCGCTTGAGCAGGCCGGCGAAAGCCTTGCCGTGGCGAGCCTCGTCGCGAGCCATCTCGTGCACGGTGTCGTGGATGGCATCGAGGCCAGCGGCCTTGGCGCGCTTAGCAAGATCGGTCTTGCCGGCGGTGGCGCCGTTCTCGGCCTCAACGCGCATCTCGAGGTTCTTCTTGGTGGAGTCGGTTACGACCTCGCCCAGGAGCTCAGCGAACTTGGCAGCGTGCTCGGCCTCCTCGTGGGCAGCCTTCTCCCAGTACAGGCCGATCTCGGGATAGCCCTCGCGATGAGCGACGCGCGCCATGGCCAGGTACATACCGACCTCGGAGCACTCGCCCTCAAAGTTGGCGCGCAGGTCGGCAACGATGTCCTCGGAGACGCCCTCCATCTTGGCGACGCCCACGACGTGCTCGGCAGCCCACTCGAGCTGACCCTCCTCCTGCTTCAGGAAGCGAGAACCGGGAACGCCGCACTGGGGGCACTTGAAGTCCTCGGGCAGCTGGTCGCCGTCGAACTCTTCCACATAACCGCAAACGGGGCAAACAAACTTCATGATTCGATCCTTTCGATCGATGGCGATTGTGCGCTCGTCCGGTCCCGTAAGGGCCCTCTCCGGACGTGCGTCTTGACGAGTTCTATTATCCATAAATGCAACCAAATGTGAAGCCTATTAGGAATGATTTTTAATAAAACAATTTTGAGATATGAAGATGTTGATTGATTAACGATGGCAGGCCGTCTTTGACCGCCGCTGAGTACAATCGGGCGAGCAAATGTTGACCTATCAACAAATGAAGGAGTTTCCTTTATGCATCTAGCCCGTCGTGCCTGGTGCCGAACATATCAGACGGTTTTCCGCATTGCATTGCCGATCCTGCCCTATACCGAGCCTCGCATTTTAGAGCATGCCGAGGATGTGCCCGCGGTGCTTCAAAAGCGCTCGATCCAGAAGGTCCTTATCGTGACGGATCCCGGCATTGCCCGTCTGGGGCTCACGGCGCCACTCGAGCGTGCGCTTACGGCTCAGGGGATTGGCGTTACGGTCTATGCCGAAACGCGTGCGAACCCCACGGTCTCAAACGTGGAGGAAGCTGCGTCCCTGTATCGAGAGAGCGCCTGCCAGGCCATTATCGGCTTTGGCGGTGGCTCGGCCATGGATTGCGCCAAGGGTGTGGGAGCGCGCATTGCGCAGCCAAACAAACCCATCAACAAAATGCGTGGCCTGCTCCGAATTCATCGTCGCCTGCCGCTGCTTATTGCGGTTCCCACTACCGCCGGTACGGGAAGCGAAGTCACGCTTGCGGCGGTAATTACCGATGACGGGACGCACTACAAATACCCCATTAACGACTTTGTGCTCATCCCGCGTTTTGCAGTCCACGACCCCGAGTTTACGTGCGGCTTGCCCGCTTCCATTACGGGGCAGACGGGCATGGACGCCCTGACGCATGCCGTTGAGGCCTTTATCGGGCGAAGCACCACGCCCTATACGCGCAAGATGGCGCGGCAGGCGGTGCAGCTTATCCACGACAATTTGCTCGAGGCCTATGAGCATGGTGACGACATGCGCGCTCGTCGCAATATGCTTTCGGCGGCGTATAAGGCGGGCGTTGCGTTTACCCGCTCCTATGTCGGATATGTGCATGCCATCGCGCACAGTCTGGGCGGCCGATACGGAATTCCGCACGGTTTGGCCAACGCGATCATCCTGCCGCACATGCTTCGCGCTTATGGTGACGCCGCCGCCCCCAAGCTTGCCGATCTTGCTCGCATGGCGGGCATTGCGCCGGCTACCGCGCAGGATAGTCTTGCGGCCGAGGCCTTTTTCGATTGGGTCGACCGCATGAACGAGATCCTGGGAATCCCCAAATATGTCTCGGGCATTCGCCGCTCCGACATTCCCGAGATGGCGGCGCATGCCGATGCCGAGGCCAATCCGCTGTACCCCGTTCCGCTTTTGATGGACCGCTTGGAGCTCGAGCGTATGTACGAGGTCGTCGCGGGTGGTATGTTTGAGGACGAGAACTAGGAGGGTGCCATGAACACCGAGGAAATTGCGCGCATCGTCGGCGATCAGCGCACTTACTTTAAAACGCACGCTACGTTTGATGTTGATGCCCGACGTCGCGCGCTCGTGAGTTTACGCGATGCGGTACGGGCGCACGAGGCCGATATTGCCCATGCACTCAAGACCGATTTGGGAAAGTCGCATGACGAGGCATATATGTGCGAGATCGGCACGTCGCTTTCCGAGATTCGTCATCAGATCGCTCACGTGGCTCGATGGAGTCGTCCGCGCCTGCGTCCGTGTGACCTTGCCAACGCCGTGAGCGCGTGCAAAACGCAAGCCGTGCCCTATGGCGTCACGCTCATCATGGCTCCGTGGAACTACCCGTTTTTGCTAACACTCGAGCCGCTCGCCGGCGCCCTTGCCGCGGGCAATACCGTGGTCATCAAGCCGAGTGCCTATGCTCCGGCATCGAGCGCGGTGCTCAAGCAAATCTGTGAAGAGGCATTTGATCCGCGCCTGGTGACGGTTGTCGAGGGCGGGCGCGCCGAGAACGAAGCGTTGCTCGATGAGTGCTGGGACAAGATCTTCTTTACCGGTAGCGTTCCGGTCGGCAAGCTCGTCATGGAGCGCGCGAGTAAAAACCTCACGCCCGTGACGCTTGAGCTGGGCGGCAAGAGCCCCTGCATCGTGGATGCGACGGCAAACTTGAAGGTTGCGGCGCGGCGTATCGCCTTTGGTAAATGGCTCAACGTGGGGCAGACCTGCGTGGCGCCCGACTACCTGCTGGTCGATGCGCGCGTGCACGACGAGCTGCTGGACCTCATCAGGGAAGAGGCCCGCCGTATGTTTGGCGAGCATCCGCTCGATAACGAGGACTACGGGCATATCGTCAACGCCAAGCATTTTGCGCGCGTGCGCGGGCTGATCGATCCCGATAAGGTTGTGCTGGGAGGCACGGCGCGCGAGTCGTCGCTCAAGATTGAGCCGACGATCCTAGACGGCGTGACCCCCGATGACGCCGTGATGCAGGAGGAGATCTTCGGTCCCATCTTGCCGGTGCTGACGTTTGAGAGCCTAGACGAGGCCGAGACGTTTATTACGGATCGTCCGACGCCGCTGGCCCTGTATATCTTTAGCCAGGACCGTTCGGTTCAGCAACGCTTTGTGCGCTACGTGCCCTTTGGCGGCGGCTGTGTCAACGACACGATCATGCACTTGGCTACGAGCCATATGGGCTTTGGCGGCATGGGCGCGAGCGGTATGGGGCAGTACCATGGACGCGAGAGCTTCGATACGTTTAGCCACAAGAAGAGCATCGTGAACAAGGCAACTTGGCTGGACGTGCCGTTTCGGTATGCGCCCTACGCAAGCTGGAAGCACAAGTTCGTGCGCATGTTTGTGCATTAGAAAAGGGCGCAGGTAATACGAACAAGTGTTCCTATTACCTGCATTTTGCATTAGACTACTGTTATGGAGCACGGATGGGCCAACTCCCTTTAGAAGGGATTTGGTATGAACGTAAGCGATGTTATTTCGTTATTGGCGTTGTTGATTGCGGCTATCGAACTCGGTCTGTTTATCGGCCGAATGAAATAGCCGCCCCCGCGTAAGCGAAGACGGCCACTTCTCACGATGAAAACGTGTATCGGAGTTGGCAAGACCCGCGGCAACGGGTGCCATCCGTGTTCCTATCTTATCTGCAAGCGTTCTGTCGCGCAAGCGTTGAGGCAAACGATTGAAGGACGCAGACAGGATGTATTTGTGTCCGCGCGGGACCGTAGACTTCTCAATAAGGTTACACACCGGTTTATCCGGCCGTTAGAGGAGCTGCTATGTACGAGCCTTCACGTGTTCTTCTGTCATTTCACATTGCAGGATTTCAGTATGCCGATGGCGCCTTGGTCCTGGGCGATCTTAAAGCGGGCGATAAGCTGACGCTGTGTGCCGAGCGCGATAATCCCCATGACCCCGAGGCAGTTGCGATCTACTATGGCAAGACCAAACTTGGCTACGTTCCGGGAAACGAGGTCGGCCCGCTGTCCTTGATGATGTATTACGGCCACGAGGACGTATTTGAGGCCCGCGTGCAACAGGTTGCCCCCGAGCGCAGCCCGTGGCACCAGGTGCGCGTTGGCCTCTATGTGGTGGATGCCCGCTAGTCGGCAATGGAGGCGGCCATGTTTGATGACGACGACCAGTTCGATCTGACAGACGATCCGTTTGAGTGGGATCTGCTACTCGACGACGATGAGTTGGAGCAGGATCGTAAGAAACGGCAGGACAAGAAAACTCAGAGTGACGCTTCGAAAAAGCAAGACAAACGCCGCCGCGGACTGTTCGGCGGGCTCTTTGGATAACCGCCGCATCGCTGCGTCTGTATACTTAGCACGAGTTGAACACGTTGCGAAATGAGGACACAGACGATGATGTGGTTTACCGCCGACTTGCACCTGGGCGATACGAATATCTTGCACGACATGGACCGGCCGTTTGGCTCGGTCGAGGAGATGAACCGCAAGGTCATCGATGCCATCAATGAGTGCGTGGCTGCGGACGACCGCCTCTATATTCTGGGTGACTTTACCTATCGTTTGCCCCTGGCGGAGGCGGTGCGCCTGCGCGAGCGTATCGAATGCCAGAACGTGACGCTCATCCGCGGTAACCATGACGGCGACTGGGAAGATTCCGACGTACCGCGGATTTGGGAAGACGTGCGCGATTACCTGGAGATTGCTCCCGGCTATGCCAAGGGCCATCGTCTGGTTATGAGCCACTACCCCATGCTCAGCTGGAACGGCAAGGCACGTGGCGCCATTATGCTGCATGGGCATATCCACAGCAGAGGTGACCGCGCCAACGCACGCAACCGCGATCGCGAGCGCCCTATCTTTCGCTACGATGTCGGTCTCGATGCCAACGAGTACAAGCCCGTAAGCCGAGATCAAATCCTTGGCTTCTTTGGACTGTAGTTCTCGAACCACCACAAAGGACAGGTACCTTTGTGGTGGTTCTGGCGCTGTTGCCATTATGGCGGCGGCGTCTTTTTGTCCGTGCGGCGCGGTAGAGTGTAAGCGGTTGAAATTTGCGTCCATCGAGGAGCTGCTATGAACGAGATCAAGTGCCCGCATTGTGGCGAAGTCTTTAAGGTCGATGCGTCTGGCTATGCGGATATCGTCAAGCAAGTACGCGATGCCGAGTTTTCGCGCGATCTGGATGAGCGTGTGAGGGCAGTCCAGCGCGAGGGCGAGCAGGCGCTGGAGCTTGAGCGCTCGCGTTCGACGGCTGCCTTGCAAAAGGCAGAGTCTCAGCGCAACGCTCAGCTCGTTGAGCAGAAAAACGCCGCGGCTCAGGAACTGGCGCAGGAGGTTGCCAGGCGCGATGCCGAGCTTGCCGAGCTGCGCGCCAAGCTCGAGGGTGCTGCCGCGGAGCGTGAGAGCGCAAGCCAGCGAGCGGCGGTTGAGGCTCGCGCCGATGCTCAGAAGGAGAACGCCGAGCTCCAGCGTGAGATTGACAGCCTGCGTGCACAGCTTGGACGCAAGGACGACGAAGCAAAGCTTGCCGAGTCGGCGGCGCGCAACGCTGCTCAAAACGATTTAGCTGCACGCGACGCTCAGATTGCCGAGCTGCAGGCCAGGCTTGCCGCGGCGGACAAGGCCCAGGAGATGGCGCTTGCCGCTGCCGCGGCAGAGTCGCAGCGTGAGCTCGATGCCGCTCGCAGCGAGGCCGAGCGCGCGCTTGCTGACTATCGCGCGAAGGTGCAAGAGAAGTTTTCCGCCGCAAAGGCTCAGTCCGAGCAAGAGGCCGAGGGCCTGCGTGCCCAGCTGCGCGAGCAGGAACTGATGGCAAAAATGAACCTGTCAGAGGCGGTCGCCGCGGCGGAACGAGAGCGCGATGAGGCACGTGCCAAGCTGACGAGCGAGCTGGCGGTGCGCGATTCTCGCGAGGAGCAAGCCAAGGCGGCACACGAGCTCGAGCTTGCGCAGGCCAAGCGCGCGAGCGATGACCTGATTCGCTACAAGGATGAAGAGATTGAGCGCCTTAAGGACATGAAGGTCCGCCTGTCCACCAAGATGGTGGGCGAGTCGCTCGAGCAGCACTGCGAGACCGAGTTCAACCGTCTGCGCATGACGGCGTTTCCTAACGCGTACTTCGAGAAAGATAACGATGCGTCCGAGGGTACCAAGGGCGACTTTATCTTCCGCGAGTGCGACGCGAGCGGCAACGAGGTCATTTCGATTATGTTCGAGATGAAAAACGAGAACGACGAGACTGCGACCAAGCACAAAAACGAGGACTTCTTTAAGAAACTCGATCACGATCGTCGCCAGAAAGGCTGTGAGTACGCGGTGCTCTGCACCCTGCTGGAGCCCGAGAGCGAGCTCTATAACGCAGGGATAGTCGACGTGAGCTATCGCTACGAGAAGATGTACGTGATCCGTCCGCAGTTTTTCATTCCCATGATTACGCTGCTGCGCAACGCCGCCATGGGTTCGCTGCGCTATAAGCAGGAGCTAGCGGAGTACAAGCAGCAGAATATCGACGTCACGAACTTCGAAGCCAAGATGGAAAAGTTCAAGAATGATTTCGGTCGCAACTACGAGATCGCGAGCCGCAAGTTCCAAACGGCGATCGATGAGATCGACAAGACGATTAGCCATCTGCAGAAAACCAAGGAGGCGTTGCTGTCTTCCGAGAACAACCTGCGCCTAGCCAACAAGAAGGCCGACGATCTTACCATTCGCAAGCTCACCTGGGGCAACAAGACCATGAAGGCGGCGTTTGACGAGGCACGCGGGGCTGCGCCAGAGACAAACGATGAGCCCGCCGAGGCGGATTCGTATGAGGTCGAGGATGCCGAGTAAGGCATAGCGTATAGGGCAAAAGCGGGGCCGCTGGCAATATTGCCAACGGCCCCGCTTCGTTCCAGTATGTTCGGCTAGTTCTCGAGCAGGTCCTCGATAAAGCCGACGCGGTAGTTTTTGAAAATGACCTCGCCGCCGTCTTGCGTGGCGTCCAGATCGACATCGCCCATGATGCCAAAATCGTGGTCGCTGTCCTCGTCGGCAAAGATCTGGTGCACGTGCCATACGTGCGCGGTCTTCTCATCGGACTCGTCGATGGAAAACATCGCGGCACTGCGGGCATCTCCGTCGGTGAGGATTTCCTCGTGCTGCTCGTGGTAGGCATCGAGTGCTTTTTTCCAGCGGATCTCGCTCA
Organism: uncultured Collinsella sp.; assembly: GCA_938045085.1. Taxonomy (GTDB): domain Bacteria; phylum Actinomycetota; class Coriobacteriia; order Coriobacteriales; family Coriobacteriaceae; genus Collinsella. The sequence continues at coordinate 8,695 of CALINZ010000169.1, forward strand.
TGCCCCAGTCGTCGTCGAGCTCGCCCAGGTCGCGAACGTGCTCGCGGGCGGCAAGGGTCACGCGGCGGAAGAGCGCGTTGCGCACCAACAGCGTGCAGCCGCGGCGGTCCGCCACGACCTCGTCGATGCCCTGCGGCGGCGTGGCATCGAGGGCTGCCGGGTTGCCGGCGTTCTCCCACTCGTCCACTAGGCTCGAGTCGACCGAGCGCACCACAAAGCCCAGCCACGAGATAATGTCGCGCAGGCGCTCGTCGCGCTTCTCGATGGGTACGGTGCGGTCGAGCGAACGGTAAGCCTCTGCCAGGTAGCGCAGCAAAATGCCCTCGGAGCGGGCGATGCCGAGCTTTTGAATGTAGCCCTTAAAATCGCTCGCGCTTTCCAGCATATCGCGCAGGACGCTCTTGGGAGAGAGCCGGTAGTCGTTTGCCCAGGGTACTTCCTGGCAGTACTTGTCAAAAGCGGCGTCGAGCAAATCCTCGAGCGGCTTTTCGTACGTGACGTCTTGAATGCGCTCCAGACGCTCCTCATACTCGATGCCGTCGGCCTTCATCTCGGCCATAGCGCGATCGCGTGCGGCGCGCTCCTGTGCGCGCAGCACCTGCTTGGGATCCTCGAGCGTTGCCTCGACCATTGAGATCAGGTCCATGGTATAGGTTTCGCTATCAGGATCGAGCAACTCCAGCGCGGCAAGCAAAAACGGCGAGAGCGGCTGGTCGAGCGCAAAGTCCTCGGGCAGGTCGACCGTCAGCGCGTAGTCGATGTCCGGCGCGGCGTCAGCCGGAGCGTCGGGTGCGGGCGGCACCTCGGTGCGCACGACGACGCCGGAATCGATGAGCGTTGCGAAGATCTCGTCGGCGCGAACCTCGAGCTTGGCCTTTTCCTCGGGGGTTTGCAAGCTCGTCTCGATGAGGTCGTGTACGCGGGCGCGGGCATCGCCGCCCTGCTCGACCACGCTAATCACCATGGAGTGTGTGATGCGCAGGCGCGGCTTGAGCGTCTCGGGCTGCGTCTCGATCAGGCGCTCAAAGGTCTGCTTGTTCCAGGTGACAAAGCCCTCGGGGGCCTTTTTCTTTTTAATCTTACGGAGCTTTTTGGGGTCGTCGCCCGCTTTGGCCATAAGCTTGGCGTTCTCGATCTCATGCTCGGGCGCCTCGGCGATGACCATGCCCTCGGTATCGAAGCCCGAGCGGCCGGCGCGACCGGCAATCTGATGGAACTCGCGGGCGCGCAGACGACGCATCTTGTAGCCATCGAACTTGGTGAGCGCGGTGAGCACCACGGTGTGGATGGGTACGTTGATGCCGACGCCGAGCGTATCGGTACCGCAGATGACGGGCAGCAGGCCCTGCTGCGCCAAGCGCTCGACCAGCAGGCGATAGCGCGGCAACAT
>CALINZ010000170.1 GCA_938045085.1 uncultured Collinsella sp.
TTCCTCACCTCAGCCGCGATCAGATGAGCAAAAAGGGTTCCGTTGTTATCGAAGGTGAAGAGCTGAACATCATCATCGGCAGCAAACCCCTCAACGATGAAGAAAAAGAGCCCGTCAAAGCTGCTGTTCTTGCTCTGCTCAAAGAAAAATACGATATCGAAGAAGAGGACTTCCTCTCCGCCGAGATCGAGGTCGTGCCCGCCGGCCGCGCCCGCGACATGGGCCTCGACCGCTCCATGATTCTGGGCTATGGCCATGACGACCGCGTCTGTGCCTACCCCTCCATGCTCGCCCAGATCAACGTCACCAACGTGGAGCGCACGAGCATCACGCTCATCGTCGACAAGGAGGAGATCGGTTCCGTGGGTGCCACCGGCATGACGAGTCGCTTCTTCGAGAACACCGTCGCCGAGATCATGATGCTCGCCGGCGAGGACAGCCCGCTGGCTCTGCGCCGCGCGCTCGCCCGCAGCCGTATGCTCTCCTCCGACGTGTCCGCCGGCTTCGACCCGGGCTATGCCGGCAAGTTCGAGACCAAGAACGCCGCCTTCATGGGTCGCGGCCTGTGCTTTAACAAGTACACGGGCAGCCGCGGCAAGGGCGGCTCTAACGACGCCGACGCCGAGTATGTGGCCCTCGTCCGCGACATCATGGACGAGGCCGGCGTGGACTTCCAGACCTGCGAGCTCGGCCGCGTCAACGCTGGTGGCGGCGGCACCATCGCCTACATCATGGCCAAGTACGGCATGAACGTCATCGACTCCGGCGTTGCCGTCCTGTCCATGCACGCCCTGTGGGAGGTCGCCAACAAGGCCGACATCTACGAGGCATATCGCGGTTACAAGGCCTTCATCGAGCGAGCCTAACCAACCCTTCATCAGTTGCGGTGAAATACGGACTAAACTGGCCCATAAACGGCCAAAACAGACCGTATTCCACCGCAACTTCCTTTTTGGCAGAGGAGAGTCCATGCTGCAGGTCATCATTTCGCCCGCCAAGCAGATGCGCGCGGCCCAAGATGCTTTTGAAGTCCTGGGCATCCCACCCTTTGTGCGCGAGACGACTCGCCTCCACCGCGCACTGCTAGATATCGAGCGGAATGAAGGCAGCGGCGGCCTGCAGGCGCTGTGGAACGTGAGCGACAGGCTGCTTACAGCGTGCCTGGATACGCTTCACGAATTTATGCCTGTCCTGAGCGATGCCGACCTCGCCGATCCCGATATCGCGCGTCGAATCTCCCCCGCCGTCATGTCCTATCACGGCATCCAATACCAAAGCATGGCGCCCGAGGTCATGGATGCCGCACAGCTCGACTGGCTGCAAAACCATCTCTGGATCCTCTCGGGACTCTACGGATGCGTACGCCCCTTCCATGCCGTTGAACCGTATCGGCTGGAGATGGGCGCGAAGCTTGTCGTCGACGGTGCCCGAGACCTCTACGCATTTTGGGGCGACAAGCTCGCACGGACTATCGCTCCGGCAGGCTCCAACGCTACGATCGTCAACCTCGCCAGCGCGGAATACGCCAAAGCTGTTCTCACCCGCCTCACCACCGATGCCACGGTCGTCACATGTCTCTTTGGCGAAGGCATCCGCAACGGCAAACCCATCCAGCGCTCGACCGCCAGCAAAAAGGCGCGCGGCTCCATGGTGCGCTGGATGGCAGAAAACAAGCTCGAGGATGTAAGTGGGCTCACCGCGTTCGACGTTGGTTATCGTCACTTTCCCGAGCTTTCAAATAAAAGCACTTTGGTCTTCCTGAACGAACAGGCCTTGTAGGACCATCGCTACTTTTGAATGTGCTGCCTAGGCACGGCGTCTATTCCGCCAGACCGTCGGCTTTGGCAATTTCATTTATCGAGCCGTCCTGATAGGTAATCTTGACATGCTCCACCTCGGACACCTTGACACCCGACGGGGGCTCCAGGCGCCATTCCGTCAGCGCGATATCCATCGTCGTGGGCACATCCCCTTTGAGCTTCACCGTCAACGTTTTGAACGTCGCATCATACGTCACGCGTTCGATTTCCTCACCAGGAATAGACCCACCACTCAGCTGCAACTGCACAAACTCATCGCACGGGTACCAATAATCGCCCGGAACGGCGAGCGTATTGGCATTACCGCCAGTACTCCTCACCGTCATAATCGGTAGGCTATCATCAGCCTCGAACTCCCATGCAGCGCCGCCGCGACCACCAAACGTCCAGATACAAAAGGCAATCACCAGCACGGCACAAGGCCATGGTGCGCACGGCTTTCCTCGGCCGATACATCCCATTGCGTCTCTCGATATAGATGCTTGTCTTCCATGTTCGCCTCCTCACAGGCACGCTCGTTAGGCCAATCGTACCCATTCGAGCTATACTTGAGCCCATTACATAAACGGGGGGCTTGCAGGACAAGACGGCAGGCTGAGATTGGGCGCGCCCGCCCTGACCCGCAAACCTGATATGGGTAATGCCAACGAAGGGAGCCGTGCCAATGAGCACACAGACCGAGCCCAAGCTCGTCACGCAAATCGACTTCGCCCGCGCCGGGCAGATCACACCGCAGATGAAGGAGGTCGCCGAGCGCGAGCATCGCGACCCCGAGTACATCCGCGAGCGCGTGGCCGACGGCCGCATCGCCATTCCTGCCAACATCGTGCACATCAAAAAAGGCATGCGCGCCTTTGGCGTCGGTGAGGGCCTGTCCACCAAGGTCAACGTGAACTTGGGCATCTCGGGCGACAAGGCCGATGCCGCCGAGGAATGGAAGAAGGTCAAGATCGCCGAGGACTTTGGCGCCGACGCCATCATGGACCTCTCCAACTCGGGCAAGACGCGCCAGTTCCGCCAGCAGCTCATCGACGAGACGCCGCTCATGGTAGGTACCGTCCCCATGTACGACGCCATCGGCTACATGGAAAAGCCGCTGGTCAAGCTTACCAAGGACGACCTGTTCGAGGTCGTGCGCGCGCACGCCGAGGACGGCGTGGACTTTATGACCATCCACTGCGGCATCAACAAGTCGGTCACAAAGACCTTTAAGGAGACCGGCCGCCTCATGAACATCGTGAGCCGCGGCGGCTCGCTGCTGTTTGGCTGGATGGAGGTCACCGGTAACGAGAACCCGTTCTATGAGTTCTACGACGAGCTGCTCGAAATCTGCCACGAGTACGACGTGACGATTTCGCTCGGCGACTCCTGTCGCCCGGGCTGCCTCTACGACTCCAACGACGCCACCGAGACCGCCGAGATGATCGAGCTGGGCAAGCTGTGCAAGCGCGCATGGGCCGCCGGCGTCCAGGTTATGGTCGAGGGTCCGGGCCACATGGCGCTCGACGAGATCGCCGCCAACATGAAACTGCAGAAGCGCCTGTGCCACAACGCCCCGTTCTATGTGCTCGGGCCGCTGGTGACCGATATCGGCGTGGGCTACGACCACATCACCGCTGCCATCGGCGGCGCTATCTCCGCCAGCTCCGGCGCCGACTTCCTGTGCTACGTGACGCCGGCCGAGCACTTGTGCCTGCCCAACGCCCAGGACGTGCTCGACGGCCTCATGGCCACCAAGATTGCCGCACACGCCGCCGACATCGCCAAAAAGGTGCCCCACGCCCGCGACATGGACGACAAGATGGGCCAGGCACGCCGCAAGCTCGACTGGGACGCCATGTGGAAGTGCGCGCTCGACCCGGTTACGGGCAAGAAGCGCTACGAGGAGTCCCCCGCCGCCACCGAGGGCACTTGCACCATGTGTGGCAAGATGTGCGCCGTCCGCACCGTCAACAAGATCTTCGAGGGCACCACGATCGACCTCGGCATGGAGGACTAACCCTGTCGCCGCGGCCGCTTCTGGCGGCGAGCTGGTGCCTGTCAATTGTTGACTTGTGAACATTTACTTACACTTGCGTAGAGATTGCATCGCCCGCCCGGGTTCGGCATAGAGTCGGCCCGGGCATCTTTATAATGCTGGCTTAAAGACCCATTTGATTCCGACCGAACAAGGGAGCGAACATGGATCGTAGTAAGGTACCTGCCGTCCTGTCCATCGCGGGATCCGATTCCAGCGGTGGCGCCGGCATTCAGGCCGACATCAAGACCATCACGGCGCACCGCCTGTATGCCGAGACGGCCATCACCGCCATCACAGCGCAAAACACCCTGGGCGTTACCGCCGTGCAGGATATCTCGCCAGATATCGTAGCCGCGCAAATTGACGCCGTTTTTGACGATATTC
>CALINZ010000171.1 GCA_938045085.1 uncultured Collinsella sp.
TGGCCTGGATCGTCAGGTTGATGTAGGGGCGGCTCTCGATGAGGCCGGTCACCTGCACGCAGGAGGGCTTGGCCAGCAGCGGGGCTGCCAGCAGCAGGCCCGAGATATACTGCGAGCTCACGTTGCCCGGCAGCACAAAGGTGCCCGGGCGCATGCGGCCGCTTGTCTTGAGCGGAAAACCGCCCAGACCCTGCAGGTCGCAGCCGGCGGCGATGATCTCGTCCGAGAGCGGGGAGAGCGGGCGGGCGCCCAGTCGGCCCTGGCCCACAAACGTGGCTTCGGCACCCAGCGCGCAGGCGACGGGCAGCATAAAGCGCAGCGTGGAGCCACTTTCACCGCAGTCGAGCGTGCCGCCGGCAAGGGCCTTGAGCAGACCGAACTCAGCACTCTTCATAGTGGGATGGACCTGGAAGCCATCCTCGACGGTCTCGATGCGAGCACCCAGGGCCGTAAGGCAACGCACCGTAGCCTCGATGTCGGCGCAGGTGGTGTTACAGGTGACGTGTGTCTCGCCGTTGGCAAGCGCAGCGCAGATAATCAGGCGATGCGCCATCGACTTGGACGCGATGGCGGGAACGGTGCCCTTGAGCGGGGACGGGGTGATGCGGGCTAGCATGCGGATGCGTCTCCCTTCTGGCCGAGGCCCTCGGCAATGAGTTCGTGGAAAGTGGAAAGCGGCGTGCGGTCGATGCTGCAGCGGCCAATGCCGTGCGGAATCACCAGGTCGATGGTGTCGCCCGCGCGCTTCTTGTCGTGGAGCGCCTCGGCAAAGACGGCATCGGCATCGAGGTCGCAGCGGGTCTTGAGGCCATGGCGGGCGCAGAGCTCCTCAATACGACCGGGCAGTGCAGCATCGCAAACGCCGTGCAGGGCTGCGGCTCGCGTGATGATGCCCATGCCGATCGACACGCAGTTGCCGTGTCCGAGCTCAAAGTGCTCGCAGGCCTCGACGGCGTGTCCGGCGCTGTGTCCAAAGTTGAGGAGCTTGCGCTGGTTGGTTTCGCGCTCGTCGGCGACGACCACGGCGCGCTTGATGTCGATATTGCGGGCGATGATGAGCGCTACGCGGGCCACATCGCGGTTGAGCAGCTCCAGCGTGAGCGGGGTCTTCTCCAGCTCGGCGAAAAGCTCCGGGTCGGCGATCACGGCGTGTTTCACAACCTCGCCGCAGCCGTCGGCGAACTGCTCGGGCGTGAGGGTGGCCAGGCACCCCACGTCGGCGATAACCACGCTCGGCTGCCAAAAGGCGCCGGCCAAGTTCTTGCCGGCAGCCAGGTCGATGGCGGTCTTGCCGCCCACCGACGAATCCACCATGGCGAGCAGACTCGTCGGGATCTGCGCAAACTTGCAGCCGCGCATGTAGGTGGCGGCCACAAAGCCCGCCACGTCGCCCACGACGCCGCCGCCGAGTGCCACGATCACGTCGGAGCGCGAAAGCTCGTGCTCGGCCACAAACTCCAAAATGGCAACATAGGTTTCGGCGCGCTTATGGGCCTCGCCGGCCTCGAAGGTGCAGATGCTCACCTCGTAGCCTGATGCCTCCAGACTCTGCTTAACTGGCATCTGGTAGAGCGGGCCCACGTTGGTGTCCGTCACGATGACGGCCTTGGTGCCGCCGGCAGTGGCGCGCACGAGCGGTCCCGCCTGCTCCAGCAAAAACGTGCCTACATGCACCTGGTAGGGGCGTGCGGTGTCGATATCGATGGTAATCGCCATAAGCTTCGGTCCTTTCGACCTGGCGTGATAGGTGGTCTAGTGGGAGTCCTCGTCGTCGAGTGCGCGCTTAATGCGGTCGCCCTCGGAAAGGAGATTCTCCAGATAGCGCTGGTCGCGGTCCTTGAGCGCACGGCTGTAGGCGCCGAGCGAGTCGATCAGATGGTCGATCTCGAAGGCGAGCGCGTCGGCGTCGTCGATCATGAGCTCGGACCACATCTGTGGATTGAGGTGCGCCACGCGGGTGAGGTCGCGGTAGCTGCCGGCCGAAAAGCCGTGGTGGACCTGGGCAGTGGGGCTCTTGACGTAGGCGTTGGATACCACGTGCGCAAGCTGGCTCGTGAAGGCGATGGCGCGGTCGTGCTCGGCGGCGCTGGTCACGCTGAACTTGCCAAAGCCCAAGGGGCGCACCATCTCGCGCACCTGGCCCAAGAGCTCCAGCTTAAGGGCATCGTCTACCGCGGGCGGAACGAGCACCAGGGGAGCGCCCTGGAACAGGTCGGTGCGGGAGTGTGCGTAGCCCGAGAACTGGGTGCCCGCCATGGGGTGCGCGCCCACAAAGTAAAAGCCGTGCTCGCGGGCAAGCTCAAAAGCGCGCTCGCACACAATGCCCTTGACGCCCACCGTGTCGATCACCACGGGGCCCATGATGGCCTCGGTGTCGGTGGCGTCGGCGAGTGCCTGAGCATGCGCCTCGAGCCACTCGATGCATGCCTCGGGATAGCAGGCAAGGACGATGATGTCGCACTCGCCGAGCGTCTCGTCGTTGAGCTCGCCGGCGACGGTGCCCATGCTGGCGGCCGTCATGACATCGTCATCGGGGTCCCAGGCCAGCACGCGGACGCCCGCCTGTGCATAGCCGCGGGCAAAGCTACCGCCGATGAGGCCCAGGCCGACGATACCGGCGCACTTGGGGCCGCCCTGGTTAACACGCGCGTTTCTCACCGTACCCATGGGCTACTCCATGGTCTCTTGGCAGACGACCTCGCGGATAGCGCGGATGCGGCGCATGGTGTCGTCGAACTGGTTGGGAGTGAGGGCCTGGGCGCCGTCAGACCAGGCGTGGCTCGGGTCGTCGTGGACCTCGATCTCCAAGCCGTTGGCGCCGCAGGCGGTCGCGGCGAGCGCCATGGGCTCAACGTAGCGGGTGTAGCCGGTGGCGTGGCTGGGGTCGGCGACGACGGGCAGGTGCGAGAGATGGTGCAGCACCGGCACGGCGTTAAGGTCGAAGGTGTTGCGGGTGCGGGTCTCGAAGGTGCGAATGCCGCGCTCGCAAAGGATGACGTTGTCGTTGCCCTCGCTCATGATGTACTCGGCGGCCATGAGCAGCTCGTCGACGGTGCCAGACATGCCGCGCTTGAGCAGGATCGGGGTCTTGGTCTTGCCGACCTCTTTGAGCAGGGGGAAGTTCTGCGCGTTGCGGGCGCCGATCTGCATGACGTCGATCTTCTTATCCAAGAAGACCTGCACGTCGCGCGGGTCCATGATCTCGGTGACGATCGGCATGTCGAGCTCGGCGGATGCCTCGCATAGCAGGTCCAGCCCGGCGGGGCCCATGCCCTGGTAGGCGTAGGGGGAGGTGCGGGGCTTGTAGGCACCGCCGCGCAGCATCGTGGCACCGGCGGCCTTCACGCGGCGTGCGATGCGGATGAGGTTCTCGCCCTCGACGGAGCAGGGACCGGCGATGACCTGGAACTGGTCGCCGCCGATCTTGACGCCGTGGCCGCAGTCGATGACGGAGTCCTCGGGGTGGAATTTGCGGTTGGCACGCTTAAAAGGCTCGGAGACGCGCTGCACGCGCTCGACGACATCCATAGACTCGAGCAGGAACGGGTCGATCTTGGTCGTATCGCCCACCAGGCCGATGATCGTCTCGTTCTCGCCGCGCGAGACGTCGGTCTTCAGGCCTTTTTTCTCAATCCAGCTGACGATATGGCTGACGGCCTCGTCGCTGGCGCTCTGCTTTAGAATTGCAATCATGGTGTGCCTCTCACCTCGATGGATAACTTTTGCAAAAACGGCCCGCATCGCGAGCCGTGTATATATGGTGCATGAGAGTTTATACTATCTGACTCGCTTTTGCCTTCTAAAGTGGGCCGTTGCGCCGCGTCTTCCTCGGAATTGCAAAGCTTTTTCTTTTATTTTGATAGCCCGTGGCGCACTTGGGTATAATGCCAGTCGTTCGCCCTATTAGCTCAGGGGATTAGAGCGTCTGCCTCCGGAGCAGAAGGCCGTTGGTTCGAATCCAACATGGGGCACCATCGAACGTAAGACCGTCCGAACCTCGCATGGTCCGGGCGGTTTTTCTTATACCGACGCGACGTGATGGGACGTGGTATGGCAGCAACGGATATCGAGCGCGGACTCTCGACCGCCGAGGTCGAGGAGCGCATCGCCGCCGGTAAGATCAACCGCAACATGGAGCGCAAGACCAAGTCGGTCAAAGAGCTCATCATCGAGAACCTCTGCACGCTGTTCAATTTGATTAACGTGATCTTGGCGTTCCTGGTCATTTTGACCGGTTCGTTTAAGAACCTGACGTTCCTGTTTGTGGTTTTTCTCAATACCGCTATTGGCGTCATTCAATCCATGCGGTCCAAGAAGATGCTCGATAAGCTCACGCTGCTGACCTCCAAGAAGGCCATCGCAGTGCGCGACGGCGCCGAGGTGGAGCTCGACCTGGACCAGATCGTGCTCGACGACATCATCCGCCTGGGGCGCGGCGACCAGATTCCCGCCGACGCCGTGGTGGTTTCGGGCGAGGCGCTCGTGAACGAGAGCTTGCTGACGGGCGAGAGCGACCTTATCAAGAAACAGCCAGGTTCCGAGCTCATGAGCGGCAGCTTTATCGACTCGGGCCT
>CALINZ010000172.1 GCA_938045085.1 uncultured Collinsella sp.
TACGCTTGAACTGAGAAGGGGGAGGCCTCGCGGCCTCCCCCTTTTTTGCGTTTACGGGCTTTTGTCTCACATAGTAGCTGTGTTTTATAACCCTCGTTTGTCGCATCTTCTGCGAACGGGCTACAATAACTTAGTCTGTGCGATATGGAGGTGAACATGGCTGAAGCTGGTATCGGCGTTGATATCGTCGAGATTTCCCGCATGAAATCAATTCTTGAAAAGACGCCGTCGTTTGCTCGGCGTGTGTTTACCGAAGAAGAGCGTGCGTATTGCGATGTATCATCGCATCCCGCTGCTCACTATGCGAGCCGCTTTGCTTCGCGCGAGGCGGTACTTAAAGCTCTCGGCACGGGTTTTAGTCAAGGCGTGGGTCGCAAGGATGTTTCGGTTACGCGTGATAAACTCGGCAAACCGAAGGCGCTGCTTTCGGGCCGTGCTCTCGAGATCGCTCAAGAACTGGGTGTTGTTGAAGTCGCTCTTTCCATTACGCTTACAGGAGATTTGGCCGTTGCGAATGCCATCGCGATTACCGAGGATGCTCGGCCTAAGCCAAAAGAGGAAAAGGTGAGCACCAAGAAACGCGTAGCGCAGACATTTAAAGAGGCTCGCTCTGTTTTAGATGAGCTTGAGCAGCTGCAGAATTCAGCATTGACGGAGCACCTGGGCGATGCTTCGCAAGATACGCTAGGAGCATAGATGAAACCGGTTTTGAGTACCGAAGAAGTCGTTCGTCTCGAGGATATCATCGAACGCGAAGGGACTTCGAAGGCCGAGCTTATGGAGCTAGCGGGTGAGTTTGCCGCCAACGAGGTCTTGAAGCTCAATCCCGATCGGGTTCTCGTTCTGGTCGGTTTTGGTAATAATGGCGGCGACGGTTGGGTTGCCGCCGATATCCTGAGCCATAAGGGTGTGGACGTGGATATCGTTTCTCCGGTTGAGCCGGATGAGATTCCTGCTGCTCTGGCACGTCATGTTGCTCGTCGTACTGCCGGCCGCGATGTGCACGTTTGCGTCGGCCCCTCGCGTGACGAACTCGAGGTTTTGATCGATAAGGCCGATGTTGTTGTCGATGCCATTTTTGGTACCGGTTTCCACGGAAATCTGCGTGCGCCGTTCTCCATCTGGATTCCTACGGTCAATGAATGCGCCGATTGTGTCGTATCCATTGATGTTCCCTCGGGCCTGAATGCCGAGACGGGCGTTGTTGATGACGACTGCATTCGTGCCGAGCATACGGTGACGATGATTGCGCCCAAGATTGGTCTGTATAGCGCTGATGGTCCTGAGTATGCTGGCGATTTGATCTGCGGCAATCTTTACGACCGTCTTGACGAGGTCATCGATGATGTCGACCACGCCGCCGAGATTGTCGAGCCCGGTGACTTAGTTGATTACTTTGCCCCACTACCTACGAATATCGATAAGTATTCCCGTGGCTCTGTGCTTATTGTCGCCGGATCTGCGCAATATCCTGGTGCTGCCATTATGGCGGCCAAGTCTGCAGCTCGCGCGGGTGCTGGTTACGTGGCAGTCGCGGCTCCTGACGCCTGCGCCAATCTTATTCGCATGGCACTTCCTTCGATTCCCGTCTTTGCTATTCCGTCTGATTCCCGCGGCTCCTTTGGCGCCGCTGCGCGCATGACGGTGTGCGAGATTGCAAAGAAGTACAGCTGTGTACTGTGCGGTCCCGGTATGACGACATCTGCCGGCGCTATGCAGGTGGTTTCGGGCTTGCTCGAGCTTGATGTGCCGCTTATCTTGGACGCCGATGCACTCAACTGCCTTGCTAAGATTGCCATTGACGGTATTGATAGTAATCCCGAGATGTATCGTCGCGAGCAGCCGTTGGTTATGACGCCGCACTATCGTGAACTTTCGCGTCTGGTTGCCGGTGACGAGGTGAACGACCTTGGTACTGCGATTGCAGCCGCGCAGAAGGTTGTCTGGGCTGCAGGCTCTGACAATCTGGTGGTCATTGCCAAGGGGCCGACGACGGCTATCTGTGGCGTTGAGCGTGTGCTGCTGCCGCTCTCGGGTCCGGCTTCTCTGGCAACTGCCGGTTCGGGTGATGTTCTCGCGGGTATTTTGGCCGGCACGCTTGCCACCATGCGCGACGAGATGGATCGTTGGGAGTTGCTGTATTCGTACGCCGTCGCACTTCACAGCTACGCCGGTTTTGCCGCGGCGACGGAGTATGGTGAGAAGAGCGTCATCGCGACCGATCTTATCGACTTGATCGGTCCGGCCATGGAACTGGCGGCAAAGGATGCGCTCGAAGATCTGGGAATCATGGACGAAGGGTCGGATGACTAATCATGAATAAAGCCGATTTGACGCGCTGGTCCTGGGTCGAGATCGACCGCGGGGCGCTCCGTCGCAACACGAGGGCCTATAAGAACTTGCTGAATCCACGTCAGCGCCTGTGCTGCGTGGTCAAGGCCGATGCTTATGGTCATGGAGCTGTTGAGTGCGCCAAGATCATGTATTCGGCCGGTGCCGACATGTTTGCCGTGGCGACGGTTAACGAGGGCGTTGAGCTCCGACAGGGCGGGATTACGAAACCCATCCTCATCCTAAGCGAGCCGCCTATCGAGGCCATTCCGACGTTGCTCGAGTTTGATATCATGCCTTCGGTCTATACGTCTGACTTTGCTCTTGCGTATGGCGAATGTGCCGTCGCGGCGGGCAAAGTGGGCAAGTATCATCTCGCCATCGAGACGGGCATGAATCGTATCGGCGTTCACTACACGCAGGTGCTCGACTTTGTCCGCGGTATAAATTTCCATCGCGGTATTCAGTGCGACGGCGTATTTACGCACTTCGCCACGGCCGATGAACCTTCGGGCTGGGACTACAAACTGCAGTGCCAGCGCTTTACCGAGGCCGTTCAGGCCATTAAGGATGCGGGTTTTGAGTGCGGTATCGTGCACTGCGCCAACACGCCGTCCTCGATGCTCGACCCCTCGATGCATTTTGATATGATCCGCGCCGGCGTTGGCTTGTATGGCATGCAGCCGTGCGAGCTGAGTGGCCGCGTGATGCAGCTTGATCCCGTTATGAGCGTCCATGCGCGTGTGACGCGCGTGGCACACCCTGCGATGGGTGAGGGCGTGGGCTACGGTTTTACCTACCGCGTACCGCGTACGCGCGTTCAGATCTGCACGCTGCCGATCGGTTATGCCGATGGCCTATCGCGTACGCTTTCCAATCGTATGGATGTGCTGTATCGCGGCGAGCGTGTGCATCAGGTTGGCAATATCTGCATGGACCAGTTTATGGTCGCCATTCAGTCCAACCCGGCACACGAGATTCCCGAGGCCGAGTATGGTGACGAGATGATCATTGTCGGCCGCGATGGCGATGCCGAGATCACTATGGACGAGATGGCCCGACTGCGCGGAACGATTAACTACGAGGTCGCCTGCGGCTTTGGCATGCGTCTCGACAAGGTCTACGTGTAGGAGCCGCTATGGGCGTCATGCACATCCCCGGCCATACCCATCAGGCACCACGTGAGGTCGCACTCGAGGAAATTGAGGCCGTTCTGGGCGATTGTCACCTCTGCCAGCTCTACCAGTCGCGTCACAATATCGTGTTTGGCGTGGGAAACCCCCGCGCTCGCGTGATGTTTATTGGTGAGGCGCCGGGCCGCAATGAGGATTTGCAGGGCGAGCCCTTTGTGGGGGCGGCAGGCGAGGACCTCAACGGCATTTTGTCGCTGGCGGGCCTCAAACGCGAAGACGTCTACATTGCCAACGTGCTTAAGTGCCGCCCGCCGGGAAACCGCAATCCGCGTCCCGAGGAAGTGCTGGCTTGCTCGCCGTTTTTGCGTGAGCAGATTCGAAGCATCTGGCCCGATATTATCGTGACGCTCGGCAACCCCGCGACGCACTTTGTGCTTAAGACCGAGATTGGCATTACTAAGCTGCGCGGCAGGTTCCACCAGATGGGGCATTTTGTAGTAATGCCCACGTTCCATCCGGCAGCAGCGCTGCGCAATCCGGCGTGGCAGGAGCTGCTGGAGGAAGACTTTAAGATGCTGGGCGACTATCTGGAGCGACATCCCGCACCAGAGGACGCCTCGGAATAATAAGGAGCATATATGTCCCTGGAGCGCCTGGGGGTAGGTACTTACAAAACGACTTGCGCTGCCGATACGGAGTACTTTGGCGAGCTAATTGCACCGTGCCTTGAGGACGGCGATGTGCTCATCCTGACCGGTGGCCTGGGAGTGGGCAAAACTCACTTTACCAAGGGCGTCTCGCGCGGGCTGGGCGATGGGCATATGGTTACGAGCCCTACGTTTGCGCTCATAGCCGTTCACGATCAAGGTCGTATTCCGCTGTTTCACTTTGATCTATACCGCCTGGAGCATGCCTACGAGCTCGAGGATACGGGCATTTTCGATGTGCTGGGCTATGAGGGTGCTTGCCTGCTGGAATGGGGCGAACAATTCCAGGACGAGCTGACGGATGAGTATCTTTCGGTGACGCTCAAGCGTGATGAGGGCGACAGCGATGTGCGAACGATAACGCTCGAGGCGCACGGTGACCGCGCAATGGAGCTTTCCCATTTGATTGATAAGGCTGTACAAGATGAGCTTGCATAACGACAACGCGCTGGTGGTGGCGCTCGATACCTCGACCGACATGCTTGCCTGCGCGGCAAGTTGGATTGATAGACAGACGGGCGAGACGAAGCTCGTGAGTGGCGACCACATGTGTCGCCGTCACGCCAACGTTGAGCTCGTGAATACCGTTGATGGTGTGCTGGCTCAAGCCGGTCTGGATCGCAGCGATGTTGGTTGCTACGTGGTCGGCCGCGGCCCGGGGTCGTTTACGGGTGTGCGCATCGGCATCTCCACTGCCAAGGGCCTCGCACGTGGTGCCAATGTTCCGCTGCTGGGCGTGTCGACGCTTGACGCTTGCGCTTGGACGGCGTGGAAGGCTGGCGTGCGCGGCAAGCTTGGTATCTTGGCCGATGCTATGCGCGGTGAGGTATATCCGGCGCTGTATATGCTGGTCGATGAGGGCCCCGAGCGTCAATTTGAGCGCGAACACGTGGTCAAGGCCGCCGTGGCGCTTGATGAGTGGCGTCAGACCGCGGGCTGGGATCAGGTTCAGCTGACCGGTGACGGTCTCGTGCGCTATGGCAAGCTGCTGGGTGAGGACGAGATCGCCCGCTGCGTGGAGCGCGACCTGTGGTGGCCTTCGGGCGAGGGCTTGCTGCTCGCGCACGCTGCGGGTGACGGCGATCCGGCTCGCGTCCTGCCGATTTACACGCGCCTTTCGGATGCCGAGGAAAACGAGCGCAAGCGTCTTGGTCTTGCCGAGAGTGCGCAGAGCGAAATTACGGGCGTTGCCGATGAGCTCGCCGGTCGTCATCTGCAGTTCCGTCCCATGGGCGCGGCGGATGCCGAGGGCGCGAGCGCGTTAGAGGCTGCCTGCTTTGAAGGTGCCGGACACAAGGCGTGGACGCCGGGCATGTTCCTGTCCGAACTGGGCGAGGACGTCGCTGCGCCGCGTAGTTGGTGGGTGGCACACGATGACGGCAAGCTGCTGGGCCTTGCCGGCGGTATGGTCGTGGACGGTGATGTGCAGATTCTGGATGTCGCCGTCGACCCGGCACATCGCCGTGAGGGCATTGCCCGCAAGCTGCTGTCGCACGTGAGCTATGATGCCCAGATGCTCGGCTGCACCACGGCTTCGCTCGAGGTCGAGGACGGCAACGAGGGAGCGATCGCGCTTTATAACGCTCTGGGCTTTACCGAGGCTGGCCGTCGCCGCGGCTACTATGGTGCCGGCAAGGATGCCATCGTCATGACGGCTCCGCTGCCCCTCGTGCTTCCGGTCGACAATGCTTCGCCCGAGCCGACGGCGGCAGAGCAGCGCGTATGGCCGCTGCCTGCGCCCGGGCGCTCCGAGGGGGAGCGTGCCGAAATTGAGCGCCGCCGCCTAGTGCTCGCTATCGAGAGCTCCTGCGACGAGACGGCCGTGGCGATTATCGATGCGGATGGCAATATGCTGGCCAACCAGGTGTCGACGCAGATTGATTTTCACGCCCGCTTTGGCGGCGTGGTGCCCGAGATCGCCTCGCGCAAACACGTCGAGGTGATTGTGAGTGTCGTGGATGCGGCGCTTGAGGATGCCGCAGCATCGCTTGGTCTTGAGGATGGAGCCATTGCCCCCAGCGAGCTTGCCGCCGTGGGCGTGACACAGGGTCCGGGCCTGGTGGGCGCGCTCGTGGTTGGCGTCGCCTTCGCCAAGGGCTTTGCCTACGCTGCCGGCAAGCCGCTCGTGTGCGTCAATCATCTTGAGGGTCATCTGTTTGCCAACCTGCTGGCGCAACCCGACCTCAAACCGCCGTTTATCTTCACGCTTGTCTCGGGTGGGCACACCATGCTCGTGCACGTGAAGGCGTGGGGCGACTACGAGGTGCTCGGTGAGACGCTCGACGACGCTGTGGGCGAGGCCTTCGACAAGGTAGCCAAGGCGTTGGGTCTGGGCTATCCCGGTGGCCCCATCATTTCCAAGCTGGCCGAGACGGGCAACCCCAAGGCGATCGATTTCCCCCGTGCGCTTAACAGCAGAGGAGACTATCGCTTCTCGCTTTCGGGCCTTAAAACCGCTGTGACGCTCTACATTGAACAGGAGACCAAGGCCGGGCGCACGATTCACCTGCCCGATCTGGCAGCTTCGTTTGAGGCAGCTGTCTTTGACGTGCAGTACAAGAAGGCCAAAAACGCATTGCACGCTACCGGATGCAAGGAATACTGCATCGGTGGCGGCGTCTCGGCCAACCCGCATCTGCGCGAGATGATGATCAAGAAGCTTGGGCGTCAGGGGATCCGCGTGACGGTGCCGCCGCTTTCGGCATGCACCGATAACGCCGCCATGATCGCGGAGGTCGCCCGCCGTAAATTCGACCGAGGAGAAATCTCGCCGTTCGACGTCGACGCCGATCCGAACATGACGCTGTAGCTGGTACGGCGCGGTCCCCGGACGGAGGGGCCGGATATAAGGTTTCCTGCTCTACAGTCCTGCGCAAGACGAAGGCCACATTAAGTGGCCTTCTTTGCGT
>CALINZ010000173.1 GCA_938045085.1 uncultured Collinsella sp.
TGGCTACCCCTAAGATTTCCGTCGTCGTTCCTATCTACAAGGTGGAGGAGTGCCTGGCATGGTGCCTGGATTCCCTACTCGCGCAGGATATGCCCGGTTGGGAAGGTGTGCTGGTCAACGATGGCTCGCCGGATGGGTCGCGCGATATTGCAGCTGCTTATTGCGAAAAGGATTCGCGCTTTAAGCTGGTCGATAAGCCCAACGGTGGTCTGTCGAGCGCCCGCAATGCGGGTATCGCTGCGTCCTCGGCTCCCATCGTCGCGTTCTTGGATTCCGACGACCGCTTTACGCCCGATGCGTGCCGTGTAATCGTCGATGCCTTTGAGCGTGAGGATTGCGACGTTTTGACCTTTGGCGCGAACCCGTATCCGCTGGAGGCGGGGTATCCGTGGCTTAACTATGTGCTGAGCCCACGCGACGTTTCGTTTGAGGGCTATAGCTCCGACCTGCTGTTTAAGGAAGCGTCTCGCCCCTTTGCATGGCGCACCGCTTGCAAGCGCGCTTTTTTGCTGGGCAACGGGATCGTGTTCGACGAAACCGTTAAGTATGGCGAGGATCAGGTCTTTGATTTTGCCGTCTATGGCCGTTCGCGCAAGACTGCGCTTATCTCGAACAAGCTGTACGACTATCGCGTGGCACGCAAGGGCTCGCTCATGGACACCATGCGCTATGACGATGAGACACGTTTGCTGGAGCACGTGAAGATCTACTCCGCGGTGCTGGCCGATTGGCGCCGTGATGGGCTCGATGCCCAGCATGCCGATGACCTGGCGTACTTCCTGTGTGATCTGGTGCTGTACGATGCGCTCAGGCTCCTGGGCTTGGGCTGTTGCAAGGTGTTCGCTGCCGTTGCCGCGGCGCTTGACGGTTCTGCCGTGGGCAGTGATGCTGCGCTTGCGCAATGCGATCCTTCTGTTGCCGCCATGGTGCGTGCGGCGCTTGTCGGTAAGGCTCCTGCTGCTCGTTTGTGCAAAAAGCTCATGTTCAATTACGACGTCTTGAGATTTGGACGCCTGGGCGCGTACAAGCGCATGGCTGCGAACGCCCTGGGAAAGCGAGAAGTGTAGATGAGTATCAAGCGTTTGGCACTTTGCCGCAGTCAGGGCCGTCTGTTTGTGCTGCTTCGTTTTGCCGGTCAGGATGTCGCCGCGCTTATTGAGCGGGAGGGCTCTCAGGCGTTTGCCCATGCGACGACGAGCGGTTCTTGTGTGCCGTCGCTGGTGCTCCCGGTCGATCATGGCCGTGTACTGGCGCTTTGTCCTTCCGTTTCCGATTACGAGCGCGAGCTCGCCGTCTTGGTGCTTCCGTTTTTGGATGGCTCGTCGATGGATGTCGTTTTTGCATCCGGTGGCCAAAGGTTGGGCTCCATTCGCCTCGATAGCCGCGTGGCCAAGCTGGAATCCAAGGTTAACTACAAAGCAAAGCCTGCGCTGTGCGCGCTTATCCGCGATGCGCAGCGTGGCGAATGCTGCGGTCGCAACGAGATCGATGCCATTCGCTATTTACCGGCAGACGTCGGCGCGGTGTGGCGCTATGAGGTTACCTGGGCGGGAGAACCCCAGTGCTCACCTGAGCTCCAGATCTTCGATACGCATATGAATGCCATCGATGCTACCGTGCATGTGTTTGAGTCGCAGGTCGATGTGCCGCAGCGCAACGGTTGCCGCGTCAATAAAACGTATCTGAGCGTTGAGATGCCTCAGGATATACGAGATTTTGTCGCGATTGTGAGCGATCCCACGGAGCAGATCCAGAGCGGGTTTTGCGCCATGGATGGTCGCCTGTACAACGGCATGGTCGATGACAGTTGGAACCGCATGAAGGACGCGCGCGCAGACGACGCAGCTTATCGACGTTGGTTTGAGCAGCATCGCGCAAAGCCGGGCGATCTGGCGTGCCAGCGTGTCGCTTCGGCGGCCTTTGCCTATAGGCCGCTCGTGAGCATTGTGGTGCCGTGCTACAAGACTGATCGGGTCTACCTGCGTGAGCTGCTGGACTCGGTGCTAGCCCAGAGCTATGACAACTGGGAACTGCTCCTTATGGATGCCTCGCCTGAATGGGATGTGGTGGCCGCCCTTGCGGCAGGTGCCAACGACGAGCGCATCCGTCGCATCGAACTTCCCGGCAACGGCGGCATTGTGGTCAACACCAACGCAGGTATCGAGCAAGCGACGGGCGACTACATCGCGTTCTTGGACCATGACGACATCCTGGAACCGGACGCGTTATTCCACTATGTTGCCGCGCTGAATAAGGCGGCCGAGGGCGAGCGTCCCCAGGTCCTGTTCTGCGACGAGGACATGTTCCAGAAAACGGGGGAGTGGGGCCAGCCGGTCTTTAAGACCGTACTCAACGTCGACCTGCTCTATAGCCATAACTGCGTGACGCATTTCCTGATGGTGGAGAAGGCGCTCATCGATCACATTGGTATGTCCCCAGAAGACGTTGCGGGCGCCCAGGACTACGACTTGACGCTTCGCTGCCTTGCAGCCGGCGCGCGCTTTGAGCACGTTGCGCATGTGCTGTATCACTGGCGCGTGCATCCGGGATCGACCGCCGATGGCTCTGCCGATAGCAAGCCGTATGCCATTGAAGCGGGTCGTCTTGCGCTGCAGCGCCACTTTAACGCGCTGGGCGTTCACGGAACGGTCGAGGAGACCGAGACGCCGTTTGTCTACCGCATGCGCCATGCGCTGCCGGAGCCTGCGCCGCTGGTGAGCATTGTGATCCCCACCAAGGATCACATTGAGACGCTCGATGCCTGCGTGATGTCGATCGCCCAGAAGGCCACGTATACCAATTACGAGATCGTCTTGGTGGAGAACAACAGTGAAGCCCCGGAGACGTTTGCGTATTACGAAACCCTGCCAGAGCGCGTGGCTGCAGCATCCGAAGGCAAGGGCATCGCGCGCGTTGTGTACTGGCCGGGCGAGTTCAATTACTCTCAGATCATCAATTTTGGTGTGAAGCACGCCAAGGGTGACTACCTGCTGCTGCTGAACAACGATACCGAGGTCATAAGCCCGGACTTTATCGAAGAGATGATGGGCTATCTGCAGCGTCCCGATGCGGGCGTGGTGGGCGCCAAACTCTACTTTGCCGATCATCTGGTGCAGCATGCCGGCATTTTGGTTGGCGTGCGTGGCGCACTTGCCCATGCCAACCAGGACTTCTCGGCAAAGCGCGAGGGCTATCTTGCCCGTGCCGTGCGCCCGGGCAACTTTAGCGCCGTGACGGGTGCCTGCCAGATGGTGCGACGCGACGTATTTGAGCGCGTCGGCGGCTACAACGAGGAATTCGCCGTCGGCTTTAACGACGCAGACTTTTGCCCTCGGGTGTGGGTGGCCGGCTACCGCACCATCTTTACGCCCTATGCAGAGCTGTACCACCACGAGTTCACCTCGCGCGGCAGGGGAGAGGGCAACGAGGAAAAACTGCGCCGCTGGAAGCGCTAGCAAGCACTGTTCATGCGGCGCTGGCCTGAGTTCTTCTTGGATGGCGATCCGTGGCTCGGGCCGAACCTATCCTCCGACAGTGAGTACTTCTCGTTTTAGTGCGAAGTAATGCCAAGGTCCGGCAAAGTATCCTCCAGAGCTGCAAGAGCGGTGGGGTTCAGGTACTCCTCGTTCAAGCAGCTCTTGTCATATCGAAAACGTGTGTCTCGTGAGCATTCGATGAGTTCTGCAGTAAAGAACTTCTCCCAGCTAAAGAACTTTGAGCTTTCGATATGTTCAGCGGGGTTAAGCAGCATGTCCTTAATGTGTTTGCTGTTGAATAATCCCGACTTCAACACGAGCCATTCAAACGATTCCGGTAGGAATAGCTTGATGTTCTTTCGGCGCAATAGAGCAGCTGCTTCCGCAATTTCTGGTCCAAAGGCGGCACCGTCGGCAATCACGAGGATGTCGTTTTCCGGTGCGTCCATAATGCAGTTGCAAATATTTGATTTGCCTCCCGCGCTGATGCATTTAATGCTGCTCTTTTTGCATAGCAAACTGAAGAATTCGTAGCCCGAATTTGTGTCCTCGACAATGACAAGCTCGGGCCTCTCGCCTCTAAAATCAGTATCACCGTAAATACGATATGTAGAGGTGTAGACACGAGAGTAAACGGGATACTTCGTTGTGGTTCGGTTGGTGTTCTTAAGACCGTAGATTTCATCAACGCTATAGGGCAGTTGGCGCAGTGACTCTCTGGCGACAATTACGTAGTAGTTTGAGCTACGCTTTGCTTCATGGGCAAATTCTCTTGATCGAACAAAAGTATTGCCCTCATCAATAAAAACAATACTGCTGGAAATCTCTTGGAGATCTCTACGCCAATATTTTCCAGATATTGTTTTACAGGGCACTTTGCAACTTACTGTTACGCCGCTTTGTGCCCCAAGCTCTTCGTGAGCTGCCACCATATCAAGCAGAGTTGTCTTGCCTGTAGCACTGTTACCTTGGATGATGGTCAGATTTCTATTGATGGTCAGTTTAAACTGAACCCGGTTATTTTGAATAATTACCTTGTATGATCCGCGCATCAGGAGTTCTCCCTTAGGCATTTTCCAGCTATGGGGACAAGGTCAAACATTGTGTGGACTATATCGCCCGTATTTGCAATGGTTACCGTGAATTTGCCGTTTCCAAAATCCATTATGTGGTAGAGATTGATTGCTAAATCCTTTTGCGCGGCGATCCTCAGAATCCAGTAGGCGCAATTATCACCGCAATTTGAGGCGTTATATATATTCTGCGGCATAAAGTACATAAGCAGTAGCGTTTTGGTGCCGCTGGATAGTTTCTCGGGAGGAATGATGCCTAGAATCTTGGTATCGATTGCATTGGGGCCTACCACGGTGCCTTTGTCGATGGATTTTATGACCCTTTGGGCAAAGGAGTCTTGAAACCACTGGGGCGAATATACGTTATCGAAGTAAACGGACGTGTTGTAGATAACGTTTTCCATATCACCATAGTGAATTGTTAGCACGTCAGCTCCTTCGGCTTGCTGATTTGGCATCTAGTGAGATTGATTATATCGCAGCACATGAGGCGGGCGTTATCGGCCCGCGGTAGATGTGATTGATGACCAAGGTTTGAATTTAATTTGACCCTGCCCGTGCGTAGCTTGCTTTAGTGGCTTGAGTTATAGATAATAATCTTGAGCTAAGCTCCGTGTGGCGGCACGTAAAAGCTGTACTGTGCTTGGGCAGGTAAAAAGTCCAAGACGATTAGATATCCGAGAGGATATCGAGCCCGCACCGGGGAGATAAGGTGAGTCCGCGCCGGGGACTATAATTCCGGCGACAACTAGGTTTCCGTGAGGATGCCGCGGCTGACAGCCAGCAGAAAACCGCCTCTTTGATTATCAGCCGGGGTTATCCCGGCTTTTTTGATTGGGGCAGTATGGGTAGGGCTGAAGATCGGAAGGCGATAGTTGCGGAAATTAATCAGGCAGCAAAACTTTATCGCGGTTTTCTTGTCGGAAAGTCATTCATGTACGTTTTCGATGACAGGTATATCGAAGTTATTTATAAGGCCGAAAATTTCAAGCATTTAACTGGCGTAGATAGTCATTTGTCGGCTAAGCAGTTTTTCAAATTGGCATCCAGAGGAAAACTTGCTGCGTCGCAGATCGACTTTTCGAATCGCCATCCCTACGCTCTGTGTCGCAGAAAAGTCAACCATATTGTTCAGCTTGCCTCTTTTGCAACCTCCGCGTGCTTTATGCTCGAAGACATATCAACAAAATCGCAGTGCTATAAGTTTGGAACAACAGACTTGAACTTTTCCTTACTCATGAACTATAGGGGCGGTTGTTATATTGCTGAATCTTTAAGGGACGAAGATTGTTTTTCAAAGGCCCACGATGTGCATCTGGTCACTCATATCTTTTCGAGACAGAACGATAAGAAGCTATATGATTCCCTCTTGTTTAAAGATGGTGAGTTCGATGATTCCCAGCTTCCAAGAACTATTAGGTCTCTCCTAGATCCCTCTCTTCTTGCTCATTAGAAGATTC
>CALINZ010000174.1 GCA_938045085.1 uncultured Collinsella sp.
TAAGCGCCATACATGGCAGGGCGGATCAGATCGACGGCGCTTGCGTCGATACCGATATAGTCTTTGTAGATCTGCTTCTCGTGGATGGCCTTGGTGATCAGGCAGCCGTAGGGGCCCATCATAAAGCGGCCCATCTCGGTGCAGATGGTTACATCGCCCATGCCGGCAGGAACCAGGATCTCGTCGTAGGCCGCGTGCACCCCCTCGCCGATGGCGTGAATGTCGTTGGCCTGCTGCTCGGGCAGGTAGGGGATGCCGACGCCGCCGGACAGATTGATGAAGGCGACATGTGCGCCGGTCTCGCGCTCCAGGCGCACGGCAAGCCCAAAGAGGATGCGCGCGAGCTTGGGGTAGTAGTCGTTGGTGACGGTGTTGCTGGCAAGGAATGCGTGGATGCCAAAGTTTTCGGCGCCCTTGGCCTTGAGTGTGCGGAAGGCCTCGAAGAGCTGCTCTGTGGTCATGCCGTATTTGGAGTCGCCGGGGTTATCCATGATGCCGTTGGAGAGCTGAAACAGGCCGCCCGGATTAAAGCGGCAGCTGACCGTCTTGGGGATGGGCCCCGCAACGCGCTCAAAGAACTCGATGTGGCTGATGTCGTCAAAGTTGACGATGGCGCCCAACTTCTCGGCGAGCTCAAAGTCGGCAGCTGGCGTGTCGTTGGACGAGAACATGATGTCGTGCCCCGTGATGCCCAGCGAGCGGGCAATCATGAGCTCGGTATAGCTCGAACAATCACAGCCGCAGCCGTATTCGTTGAGAATGGAGATGAGCGCCGGGTTGGGATTGGCCTTGACGGCAAAGTATTCCTTAAAGCCCGGGTTCCATGCGAAGGCGTCGCGCACCTCTTGCATGTTGCGGCGGATGCCCGCCTCGTCATATAGATGAAATGGCGTGGGGAACTGCTCGACGATATGCTCGAGCGTCTCCTTATCCACAAACGGCTGCTTGGCCGCATATGCCTCGTTGGGGGTCAATGCCATGTCCCGTAAACCTCGCTATCCAGACGGCGCCATCAGCGCATCGAATCCACATAGCGTGGACCCCATGTCCGGATAGCGCTCCCGCATTGCTGCAGACAGTCCTGTGGGTGTTTCCCGCAGGCCCACCAGGTTGTTCGTGCCCGAAAAGCCCAGTTCGGCGGGTTTCGCCTCCCCACGGGGTCAAAGCCTGCCGGCTCGCCCGCGGTTCTTCGTGCCCGCGCCTCTATCAAGTGGTAAAGACCCTATCACGTTGCACTTTACCAAACAAGAGTATTCGTATATAACGTTTAAAAAATGCAGGGATATGCTGGAAACATGTGCGCCACAATCCTGTATCACAATAAGTTGCAACAGATGTGCCTCACGAAGGGATCCTCTATGACCGAGCTCCAAGAACTCCGTCGCTATCGCCGCGATCTCCATCGCATTCCGGAGCTCGATTTCGATCTTCCGCAAACCATTGCCTATATCGAGGGCGTGCTGGCACCGCTCGCCTGCGAAGTGACCCATCCGTGCCCCAGCTGCGTCTGCGCTTTCTTCGATGTTGGCGTTGGTGTCGCGCATGCCACGGCGATTCGCGCCGATATGGACGCGCTGCCCATCGCGGAGGCGACGGGAGCGGCCTTTACCTCGACCCATCCCGACAAGATGCACGCTTGCGGACATGACGGACACATGGCCATGGCACTTGCCGCCGCGACGTATGTCGACCGTACGATTCGCGAACAGCCGGGCGTCATTAGGCGCAACGTTCTCTTTGTGTTCCAGCCGGCCGAGGAAACGACCGGTGGTGCCAAGATGGTATGCGAGAGCGGCGTGTTCGAATGCTACGGGGTCGACCGCATTTTTGGCTTTCACGTGTGGCCCGATCTGCCTGCCGGCACGTTGGCGAGCTGTTCCGGCCCGCTGCTGGCGCGTTCGAGCGAAACGCATATCCATATTCACGGTACGAGCATCCATATTGCTAAGACTTATGGCGTGCCGGTTGAGGAGTCGCACGATGCCGCGTTGGCGGCAGCGAAGTTTTTGGTTGCCGAGCGCGGGCTGATGGACGAGCTGGGCACCGACGAGCCCTGTATCGGCAAGTTTGGTCTGCTGCAGGCCGGTACCGTCTGCAACGCGGTGGCGGGGGAGGCCCATGTTGCCGGCAGCCTGCGTGTGTTTACGGACGACATGTTCGACCGTGCGCGCGAGGGCGTGCGCCGTGTGCTCGATGAGGCGTGCGCTGCAACGGGCTGTACGTACGATCTCGACTTTGCCGAGGGCTATCCGCCGGTTGACAACGACCCCGAGTTGTTTGCCAGCGTCGCGCCTGCCTTGCCCGGGCTGCAGCTTGTGGAGGAACCGCTGCTGATCGCCGAGGATTTCGCGTTCTATCAACGCCATCTGCCGGGCGTGTTTTTCCTGCTGGGCACGGGTATGCCAGAGGACCAAGACAACCCGAGTGATTCGGATGGCTGTCCCGCCTATGCCACAAGCGCTCTGCATACCGATAGCATGCTCTTCGACGAGGAAATCCTACTCAAAGGTCTCGATGTCTACAAACGATTGCTTTTGCTTGACTAAGGCGTGAAGGACTATTTGTTCTAGAAAACACGAACAAACGTACGATATAATAGAGATGTAAGTCTATAGAAACGTTTGACGTTACTAACGTAAGGCGATACTATGATTGCATCGTAATGAGCGCTATCGGGTCTGTTTTGAGTGGAGACAGGAGATGGCTTGGAATGTCGAAATCGTCGATTATCACAAGTGATGAGACCTCGGCCGATTTGCTGTCGCCGGTGACTCCTGGTGAGCTTCTCAAAGAGGAGTTTCTTGTTCCCATGGGCATTTCTCAATATCGCCTTGCGAAAGAGACCGGGATTCCGGCTCAGCGTATCGGGCAGATTGTCTTGGGAAAACGTCGCGTGACGGCCGACACCGACCTCCGTCTTTGCCGTTATTTTGGCCTGACGGATGGTTATTGGCTGCGCGCTCAGGTGGCGTTTGACCTTGAGGCCGAGAAAAGGCGGATCGAACCGGAACTCGATAAGATCGTTCCTGTTCAGCAGGCCATTGCGCTGTAGTGCTTAAAGATGATGGGGGTGGCGTGACGATGAGGCGACGCCGACAGCCTGCCGTATATAGTCCG
>CALINZ010000175.1 GCA_938045085.1 uncultured Collinsella sp.
GGTACCGACCTGGTCGCTCGGCGGCCCAGCTCAGCAGCGCATAGCGACGCGCAATGCTCGTCACAAGACCGGTGGGATACTGATGGGACGGCATCAGGTGAAGAACATCGGTCCCAGTTTTCTGCAGAACGCTCAGGTCCACGCCGTCATCATCCAACGGGATATGTCGAACTTTGCAACCCATAGCCTGATAGATGCGCGTCAGACGCAAATAGCCCGGGTCCTCAACGGCATACACCTTGTCAGCGCCAAGCAACTGAACCAACATGGTATCGAGCAGCTGAGCGCCCGCGCCGATAACAATGTTATTGGGGTCGACATTCATACCCCTCGTCCCGCGCAGATGGTGAGCAATTGCGCGTCGCAGCCGGGCGGTGCCCTGTGCCGGTGCGGGCGAAAAGATCTCGCGCTCGTCTTCGGACGCCAGCGTCGCCCGTAGCGCACTTTGCCAAAGCCGCGCCGCCTCCAAAGCGGAAGGAGAAAGTGCGTCGAATTGCTCGACCCGCCCGCGGACATCATGCGCGCTGGGGTCCACAGAGACGGCATCTCGGTCGATGCCCTCCGAAGCCAAAGGCAAAACCGGTGCATCCGGAAGTTTGCAAGCGTAGTAGCCACGCCGCGGCTTTGAGCAAATATAGCCCTCGGCAAGTAGCTGGCTATATGCATTCTCGATGGTAATGACACTGATTCCCAGATGACTGGCAAAGGCGCGCTTAGACGGCAGATGCTCCCCCGCCGCAATACGCCCAGCAACAATATCATCTCGAATTTGCTGGTAAACATACTCATAGAGCGATGCTTCGCCGCGTTTTTCCAAATTGTAGTCAAGCATGAGTTTATCACCTGACCTTATTAAGCCATTCAATCTGGTATTAGTCTGACCTTGTTATTATCTCGAAAACTGAGTATTTTGCCATACCCAGCTCCCCGATAGGATGTTCCGTCAAGCAATGCACATGCCAACCAAGGGAGCAACCATGGCAGAACAGACCAGCAAGGCAGATCGCGTCAAACTCAATCGCGAGCTCGCGCAGATGCTCAAGGGCGGCGTCATCATGGACGTCACCACGCCCGAGCAGGCACGCATCGCCGAGGAGGCAGGCGCCTGCGCCGTCATGGCTCTCGAGCGCATCCCGGCCGACATCCGTGCCGCAGGCGGCGTCTCGCGCATGAGCGACCCCAAGATGATCAAGGGCATCCAAGAGGCCGTCTCCATCCCTGTTATGGCCAAGTGCCGCATCGGTCACATCGTCGAGGCGCAGGTCCTTCAGGCCATCGAGATCGATTACATCGACGAGTCCGAGGTTCTCTCCCCTGCCGACGACGTTTATCATATCGACAAGACCCAGTTTGACGTGCCGTTTGTCTGCGGCGCTCGCGATCTGGGCGAGGCGCTGCGCCGTGTTGCCGAGGGCGCCACGATGATCCGCACCAAGGGCGAGCCGGGCACGGGCGACGTCGTCCAGGCTGTACGCCACATGCGCAAGATCCAAAAGCAGATCCGTGACGTTGTTGCTCTGCGCGACGACGAGCTCTTTGAGGCAGCCAAGCAACTGCAGGTTCCGGTCGAGCTGGTGCGCGAGGTCCATGCCACGGGCAAGCTTCCCGTTGTGAACTTTGCCGCCGGCGGCGTAGCGACCCCTGCCGACGCCGCGCTGATGATGCAACTGGGCGCCGAGGGCGTCTTTGTCGGCTCGGGCATCTTTAAGAGCGGCGACCCCGCCAAGCGCGCCGCCGCCATCGTCAAGGCCGTGGCAAACTTCACCGATGCCAAGCTCATCGCCGAGCTTTCGGAGGACCTGGGCGAGGCCATGGTGGGCATCAACGCCGACGAGATCGAAATCATCATGGAGGAGCGCGGACGCTAGTCCGGCAGAAAGGATCGCACATGAGCGATTATGCAGACCAAACGGTCGCCGTGCTGGCGGTCCAAGGCGCATTTGCCGAGCACGAGGCAAGACTATCCGAGCTGGGCGCGCGCTGTATTGAGCTGAGGCAGGCGGCTGATTTGAAGCAGGACTTTGACCGTCTGGTACTTCCCGGCGGCGAGTCTACCGTTCAAGGGAAGTTGCTTGATGAGTTGGGTATGCTCGAGGAGCTTCGCGCCCGTATCGCTGAAGGCATGCCCGTCCTGGGCACCTGCGCCGGCCTGATTCTTCTGGCTCACGACCTTGCCGCCCACGACGATAAGGGCACGCCGCGTTTGGCAACCATGGATGTACTTGTCGAGCGCAATGCCTACGGCAGACAGCTCGGCAGCTTTCGAACCAAGGGGCAGGTATCCGGCATCAACGGTGAAGTGCCGCTGACGTTTATCCGTGCACCCCGCATCGTCGAGGTCCACGGTGACGCAAAGGCCTTAGCGAAAGTCGACGGCCGTATCGTCGCCGCCCGTCAGGGCAGCCAGCTCGGCGTAACCTTCCACCCCGAACTCGACGAAGACACCCGCCTCCACGAACTGTTCCTACAAATGTAGGCATCGAAATCAACAAACGAAACGAGAGTGGATGATCTCCCACTTTGAGCTTGAATGCAGGCTCAAACCGGGAGATCATCCACTCTTGTTCTATGTAGTCGTTTAAGAACGTCCATTACAGTCGAAATTGTCAGCCCGGGACCGTCTCGGGCTACG
>CALINZ010000176.1 GCA_938045085.1 uncultured Collinsella sp.
AAAACGGCATTGCGCTGGCGAGCCACGATGACGATTCGGTCGAGCATCTGGACCTTATGCGTGAGCTCGGCTGCACGATCTCTGAGTTCCCGGTGAGTTTAGAGGTGGCGCGCTGCTCGCGAGCGTGGCATGTCGACCGTCATGGGAACACCCAACATCTTGCTGGGAAAGAGCCATTCGGGCAATCTTTCGGCGCGCGACGCCGTGTCCAACGGAGTGGCGAGCGTGCTGTGCTCCGATTACTATCCCACGGCAATGCTGCAGAGCGCCTTTGCCCTGCACCATGATTTCAAGCTGCCGCTTGAAGAGGCGTTTGCCATGCTCACCATCAACCCGGCGCGCGCCGTGCATGCCGACGACCAGATTGGCAGTCTGGAAGAGGGCAAGAAAGCCGATATTCTGGTCATTCGTGAGGTTGAGGAAGGCCAGCGCACCTATCCCGTGATCACGGCGACGCTGGTGGATGGCCGTGTGGTTTCGCGCATGTGGTATCCGGCGCTGCCGAGCATGTCTGCCCGTTTTGCCACCGATGCCGCGACGATCGCCGAGACCGCCGACCACGTGCCGGCAGCCGTGGTGGATACGGATGGATCGGAGGACAAGTAATGGGCGATTCAATCGAATCCTTTCAGCCTGATGCATGTCCACTCCTTGCGATCGAGGATCTTTCCAAGGGCTTTACCCTGCATACCGCCGACCGTCGCGTGCGCGGCTGTGAGCATATCTCGCTGAGCGTGCTGCCGGGCGAGTTCGTGGGCGTTACCGGCCGCTCGGGCTCGGGTAAATCAACGATTCTCAAGTGCATCTATCGTACGAATCTGCCGGAAAGCGGCCACATCGTGTACGATTCCGAGGCCTTTGGCCCGGTCGACCTTGCCACGCTCGATGAGCGTCGTGTGATCTATCTGCGCAACTACGAGATTGGCTATGTCTCCCAGTTCCTCGATGCCGTGCCACGTACCACGGCCCGTGAAATCGTGCGCGCGAGTGCCGCCGAGGCGTTTGCCGATGAAGATGCGATTGAGGAGGAGACGACGCGTATGCTCGAGCATTTCGACTTCCCCAAGCCCCTGTGGGACCTGTATCCCAATACGTTCTCGGGTGGTGAGAAGCTCAGACTCAACATCGCGCGCGCTATGGTGCGTCGTCCACGTCTATTACTGTTGGACGAGCCGACTGCCAGCCTCGATAACGCGAGCAAGGTCAGAGTCCGCGATTTGATTGAGCAACTCAAGGCCGGAGGTACTACGATGCTGGGGATCTTCCATGATTTGGAGTTTATGGAAGGCGTTTGCGATCGTGAGTACAACATGCAGATTGGTGGGTTTGTCCAGGCATAGGAGGGACGGATGCAAGAACATAGATCCGTGCAGGGGTCATTTGATCTGCATATGCATTCAGTTTATTCCGATGGTTCTCAATCGGTGCAGACATTGATTACCGAGGCTCGTGAGCGGGGTCTTTCGGGTATTGCCGTTACCGATCACGACAGTTTGCGCCAGCTGTCGTCCGTACGCGCCGAAGCCCGCAAGATGGGTTTTCCCGTGATTGCGGGTGTTGAAGCTTCTTGCATTGACGCGGAAACCGGACGCAAGATCCATATTCTTTGCTACGGTCTCGCGGCTACGGCGGATGAATCTGGTCCGCTTGAGCTCTTGGTAAACGAAACGCTTGCCCGCCGTACTGCCAACACTCTGTGGCAGGCATGGACGCTCGAGCGTACAGGGATAGCCCCCTGCGGGCGAAAAGCATCGGTGGCTGACGTGGTCGAAGTCTCGCGGGCAAGCACTGGTGTCTACAAACAGCACGTCATGCAGGCGCTTACGGGGTTGGGCTATCGCGATGGCGAATATCAGCGCGTGTATCGTCGGTTATTTAAAAACGGCGGTATTGCCGAGCGTGACATTTCCTATCCCGACGCACTTGCAATTGTGCGGGCTGCTCGCGAACAGGGCGGCGTGCCCGTGCTCGCACATCCCCAGCAGATGGACTCGTGGGGGGCTATCCCCGCACTTGTTAAGGCGGGTCTGATGGGCATCGAGGCGTTTCATCCCGATAACGATGCCGTTGCGACCGAAGAGGCCTTTAGACTTGCACGACAGTACGGAATCTTGTGCACCGGCGGTAGCGATTACCATGGGCGCTATGGCGCCCCCGAGTGCGTCGGGGCTTGTTTCATCACGCCGGATGAAGCCGGCGAGTCCGTTGCGCAGCTGTTCGACCAAGAACGCCTGCTTGCTTAGGGGGTCCAAAGATGACAGTTCGAACGGCGACTGTTGCCGATTCCGACGCGGTGTACGAGCTCATGTGCCAGCTTGAGGACACTCGATTTGACCGATTGACGTTCTGTAGGCGTTTTGGCTGGCAGCTTGCCCGTCAACCATTTTTCGCTTTTGTGCTCGAGGAGGATGACGTTGTCGGGTTTGTGAACGTGCGCGTCGAGCGGCAGCTTCACCATGAACACCCCGTGGCCGAGATTTGCGAGCTCGTGGTTGACAAGGGATACCGTGGTGGTGGACGCGGGACACTGCTGCTTGAGAGAGCCATTGCGTGTGCACGAGAGCAGGGATGCGAGGTTATCGAGGTGACCTCAAATGCCGCACGGTTGGATGCTCACCGGTTTTACGAGAATCACGGCATGAAGAGGACGCATACTAAATTCATGATGGGGCTGTGAGAACCCTTAAATGTATGTGCAATAACGCTTGCCAACTTTTTCAAAAATAGTTCTTGCGTTCGCGGCGGCGCTCCGTTATTCTAATTCCTGCACGCGGGCGTGGCGGAATTGGCAGACGCGTACGGTTCAGGTCCGTATGGGGGCAACCCCATGAAGGTTCAAGTCCTTTCGCCCGCACCATTAAATGAAAGAGCTCCCAGCAATGGGGGCTTTTTTGTTATGTGCCCATCGCAGGGACTTGAACCTGCGAAGGAGCGAGCGTAAAGAAAACGCGGAGCGTTTTTAGCGAGCTGGCGAGGACGCCGGCAGGCGGCCGAAGCCGGTGCGGATCCGCGAAGCGGATACGCGGACGTCCTTTCGCCCACACCATTAAATGAGAGAGCTCCCGGCAATGGGAGCTTTTTTGTTATGCGCGGTCGCCTTGGGCGGGTATCCTAGTGCCAATGTATGCCCAATAGAGGAGAAGCCATGCTGTTTTCCGGTATCATCGCCGCCCTTACCAGTCTTTTGATCCCCATCATCATCCTGTTGCTGCTGCTTCCCAACGCCTGCTATGTCGTCGAGCAGCAACATGCCGTGATTATCGAGCGCTTGGGCAAGTTCAACCACATCGTCAACGCGGGTTTCCACCTGAAGGTGCCCGTAATCGACCGCAAGGCCGCCACGGTGAGCCTGCGCACCATGAAAAACGGTTTTGGCATTGACGTTAAGACCCAGGACAACGTGACCATCGGCCTCGAGGTCTCCGCTCAGTATCACGTGAGCTACGACATGGGTGCCGGCCCGGCGGATTCGGGCATCTACAAGAGCTACTACATGCTGCAGGAGCCCGTCGACCAGATGCGCGACTTCATCACCGATGCCCTGCGCTCTTCGATTCCCGTTTACACGCTCGATGAGGTCTTTGCCAAGAAGGATGATATTGCCAAGGACGTCAACGCCACCGTGTCCGAGCAGATGGCCGCCTACGGCTTCACCCTCGTGTCGACGCTCATTACCAAGATCGCGCTGCCGACCGAGGTCGAGAACTCCATGAACGACATCAACGCAGCCCAGCGCAAGCGCGCCGCGGCACAGGAGCTTGCCGAGGCTGACCGCATCAAGCGCGTCACTGAGGCGACCGCCGAGGCCGAGGCTATGGAAAAGGCCGGTGAGGGCATCGCCAATCAGCGCAAGGCCATCGCGCTGGGCATCAAGGACTCGCTCGAGATCATCCAGGAGACGGGTGTCGGCAATGACGAGGCCAACCAACTGTTCATGTTTACGCAGTGGTCCGAGATGATGACGGAGTTCGCTCGCACGGGTAAAACCTCGACGGTCGTGCTGCCGAGCGACTTTTCGCAGTCGGCCTCGATGTTCGAGCAGATGCTGACAGCCAGCAAAGTTCAAAACGATTCGAAGGAGTAGACGCGCGTGAAATACACCGTCGTTTGCGTCGGTAAGCTCAAGGAGCGCTTTTGGAAGGACGCGTGCGCTGAGTACACCAAGCGCCTAGGTGCCTATGCCAAGGTTGATATCCGCGAGGTGGCCGATATCGACCCGGCTAAGGCGGGCGGCGTGGATGCCGCACGCGACAAGGAAGGGGCGGCAATTCTTGCTGCATTGCCGTCTCGGGCGCATGTGATCCTGCTAGCTATCGAGGGCAAGGAGCGTTCGAGTGAGGAGCTCTCGGCGCGGCTCGACGATCTTATGCTGCGAGGCAGCAGCGACATTGCCTTTGTAATCGGCGGTTCGGACGGCGTGAGTGATGAGGTGCGCGCCCGCGCCGACGAGATGCTCAGCTTTGG
>CALINZ010000177.1 GCA_938045085.1 uncultured Collinsella sp.
ATACGCCGATCCGCTCAAGATGGAGCATAAGGAATGGGGCACGCGCGTATTCGACTACGGCAAGGTTTCGACGCGAAATCTGCTGTTCTCGTCCGCGATGTTCTGGATCGAGAAGTTCCACATGGACGGCCTGCGCGTAGACGCGGTCGCCTCCATGCTCTACCTCGACTACAACCGCCAGAACGAGTGGCGGCCGAACATCCACGGCGGACGCGAAAACCTCGAAGCGGTCGATTTTCTGCGGCTGCTGAACGAGTACATACTGACTGACCATCCGGACGTCATGATGATCGCGGAGGAGTCCACCGCGTGGCCGATGGTCACGAAACCCGGCTACGACGGCGGTCTGGGCTTCAACTTCAAGTGGAACATGGGCTGGATGAACGATATGCTGTGCTACTGCTCGGCGGACCCGTTCTTCCGCAAGGACATGCACGACAAGATCACCTTCTCGTTCATGTACGCCTTTTCCGAAAACTACATTCTGCCGCTCTCGCACGATGAGGTCGTGCACGGCAAGTGCTCGCTCATCGGCCGCATGCCGGGCGACTGGTGGCGCCAGTTTGCCGGCCTGCGCACGCTGGCTTTCTACCAGATGACGCACCCCGGTGCCAAGCTCAACTTTATGGGCAACGAGATCGGCCAGTTTATTGAATGGCGCTACTACGAGTCCATCCAGTGGTTCCTGACCGAGGAGTACGAGACCCACCGTCATCATCAGGCTTTTATCAAGGCACTTAACCACCTGTACACCGCCGAGCCCGCCCTGTACGAGCGCGGCTACACCGACGACGGCTTTACCTGGATTGACGCGGATAACTCTAAGCAGTCCATCGTGAGCTTTGTGCGCCAGGGCGAGGACGTCGATGACGACCTGGTGATCCTGATCAACTTTGACCCGGCGAGCTACGAGAGCTTCCGCGTGGGCGTGCCGCGCGAGGGTGACTGGGAGGTCATCTTTGATTCCGATCGTCCCGAGTTTGGCGGCAGCGGCTATGCGGGTGAGGAGCCCTACACCTGCTCGAGCGAGCCCTATCCCTGGAACGGGCAGATGGACTCCATCGAGATTAAGGTGCCCGGTCTGGCAGGCGTGGTGCTTAAACGTCGCGGTCCCAGCAGCTACAAGCCGCCGGTGGTCGAGGAGCCCAAGAAGGCGACGCGCAAGCGTGCGTCTTCGGTGAAGCCCAAGACCGCGGCTGCTAAGAAGGCTCCGGTCAAGGCGAAGGCTGCCAAGTCCGCTGCCAAGGCTTCGGCCAAGTCCAGCACGGCCAAGAAGGCAGCCACCAAAAAGGCTGCTCCCAAGGCCAAGACAGCTGCTATTAAGGCTCCTGCCAAGAAAGCGTAACAAAGCCGT
>CALINZ010000178.1 GCA_938045085.1 uncultured Collinsella sp.
GAGGCACTCGTGCAGGGCCGCCCGAACAAAACTATGCCGGTTTACTACGATGAATTCGACATTCACGACCATGACTGCATTTTTCTAATTATTGCAAGCGTTCTACCTGCGGTTTTGCAAGCGCGCAATTTGCCGTGGTCGAAGGTGGGCGATTCATCGTAGTAAACCGGCATAGTTTTGAGTTGATCCGTTGGGGACGGAGGAAAACGGATCATTTTTGGCTCTGTACGGCTTGCGGGGTGTCGGTATGTGACCCCACTGTTTCAAAACTATGTCGGTTTACGGGGCTGAATCGCGAACTCCCAACCATGTCGATAGTTGCAAGAATAAAACCGCAGGTAGACAAGCCGTCATTTTGCAGAAAACGTGGGTATGGATGAGGGCCCCGACTTTAGCCCCGTAATTCGGCATAGTTTTGAAATGGCATTAAATCGGTAGCAGCCATTTTGCTATGCCGGGGGCTCGGTCTTTGGGCAACTACCCTCGCAGGTAGGCTATGGCGATCTGCGTGCGGTTGCGCAGACCCATTTTGGCAAGGATTGAGCTGATGTGGTTGCGCACGGTGCCTTCGCCCATATAGGCGGTGGCGGCAATCTCCTTGTTGTCGAGGCCGCGGGCGATGAGCTCGGCGACTTCGAACTCGCGGTCGGTCAGGCTGGCGAAGGCTGCGGGCCGGCGGGGCGTGCCCGCCTCGACGTCCGTTCCGTCAAAATCGATGTCCTCGATCGCCTTGCCCTCGAGTACGCGTTTGCCGTCCATGACTTGCGTCAATGCCGGAGGAATGGCGGCGACATCGGTCTTGATCAGGTAGCCGCGGGCACCCAGTTTGAGCGCCGACACAATGTACTCGTCATCCGAGAATGTCGTTAGAAACACCACGCGCGCCGAAGGGTCGCGCTCAAGGATCTCGCGTGCCGCCGAAAGTCCGTCGCGCCCCGGCATCTGAATGTCGAGCAGCGCGATATCGGGTGCGTGTTCGGCATAGAGCGCCATCGCATCGTCGCCATTGGCGCCGGTGCCCACCACCTCGATCTGCGACTGGGCGCCCAGGATAATCTTGAGCGAATCGATCACCAGGCGGTCGTCGTCGACAACGATGAGCCTCATCGGCCCTCATCTCCTTGCTGTTTGGGAACGGTGGCAAACACGCGCCAGCCGCCGGCGCCGGCACGCGGGCCGGCGGAGAAGGTGCCGCCAAGCGCCTCGATGCGCTCGCGCATGGAGGCAAGCCCCATGCCCTCCGCGGCGCCGCGGCTGCTTGCTTGGAGCCCGCCCGCGCCATCGTCGGTAACGATGAGCTGGTAAAACGACGGATGCTCCATGCATCGTACAGTGACGGTCTGGGCGCAAGCGTGGCGCATGGTGTTGGAGAGTGCCTCGCGCAGGACCGCCGCAAAGCAGTTGGCGACGTTTGCGGGTGCATGCTCGGTCATAACTTCAAGCTCAATCTGCGGACCGCCGTCCGAGCACGCGCCTTCGACAATGCGTTCGAGCTGCACGGAAAGGTCGACAGCGTTGTCGTTGAGCGCGTGGACGCTGGTGCGCACAAGCTGGAGCGCCTCATCAACCGTGCGTTTGACGTCGGCGAAATCGGCGGCGACGCCGGGCTCGTCGGCGTGGACCACGCGCAGGGCTTCGGCTTGCAGCGAGGCGCGCGTGAGCTGGTGGCCCACATTGTCGTGGATCTCGCGCGCGATGCGGGCGCGTTCGGCGAGCGTCGCGAGTTCGACTTCGTAGTCCTGGCGGTCGGTAAGATCGCGGTTGCGCGCTTCGAGCGCCAGAGCACGTTCCTGCAACTCGTCGCGGGTGCGGCGCATGCGCTGCTGCTCGCGCTCCAACTGGGCGGTACGTAGCGACAGCAAGGTGGCGGCAACCGAAAGGATGGCGGTCAGCAGGAGCGTTCGGGCGGTGAGCGCGTCGGCACGAAGGTCCGCGACGAGCGCAAAGACAAAGGCGATGCCAATGCCCAGCACGACCCAGGCGTGCTCGCAGCGCACGCGTCGCGCGATGTCATAGAGGGCGAGAGGCGCAAACGGCACAAACGGCGGCACGAAGACGGCCGCGATGATGTAAGCGTAGCTCGCGGCCTCGCTTGTGCGGCACGTGCGATCCTTCTGCGCGAGCTCGGCCAGCGAGGTGGTAATAACGCCAAGACAAAACGCCGCGACCAAGCGAGCGTCCACAGTAAGACCCATGGCGGCCGCAATGCAGCACGCCAGCACAATCGATTTGTCGAAAAGCCTGTTCATACGGGTATTGTACGCGAAGCTGCGCGTAGTGGAGGGGCTGTCTGCGCAACCGTGACATTCCTCCCGCACGGCAAATCGGGGGCGCCGGCGGGCCACGCGACCAAGCCCCGCACTCGTGACAAAGCTCACTGGTGCGCGCTGGCGGCTCCTGCGATGATGCAATCGTACCGGGCCGCAATCAACGGAAGGGCCGCCTCATGACAGACATCGTCCACGTCGAAAACCTCGTCAAGCGCTACGACGACCTTATCGCGCTCGACCACTTTAGCCTGAGCATCGCCCCCGGCGAGATCTTTGGCCTGCTGGGCCCCAACGGCTCGGGCAAGACCACGTCCATCAACTGCATTCTGCAGCTGCTTGCCTACGACAAAGGCACCATCGAGCTGTTCGGCGAGCCCATGACGCCCGCCCGCTACGACCTCAAGCGCCGCATCGGCGTGGTGCCGCAGCAGGTGGCGGTGTTTGACGAGCTTACGGTGCGCGAGAACATCGACTATTTCTGCAGCCTCTACGTTAACGACCGCAAGCGCCGCCGCGCGCTGGTCGACGAGGCCATCGACTTTGTCGGGCTGGGCGACTTTACCAAGTTCCGCCCCGGCAAACTCTCGGGTGGCCTGGCGCGCCGCCTCAACATTGCCTGCGGCATCGCGCACAAGCCCGAGCTCATCTTTTTTGACGAGCCCACGGTGGCGGTCGACCCGCAGAGCCGTAACGCCATCCTGGAGGGCATCTGCCGCCTGCGCGACGAGGGCGCCACGGTGGTGTACACCAGCCATTACATGGAGGAAGTCGAGCAGATCTGCAGCCGCATCATGATCATGGACGGCGGGCGCGTGCTGGCGCAGGGCACCAACGACGAGCTCAAGCGCATGATTCAGATGGGCGAGCGCGTGACTGTCGAGGTCGGCGCCGTCGAGGCCGCCACAGTCGAGCGCCTGCGCGCCCTCGAGCATGTGCTTTCGGTTGGGCTGTCGGGCGGCGAGCTCGTCTGCACCTGCGAAGCGAGCCCGCACAATCTGGTCGACATCCTCGATACGCTGCGCGCCGCCGACGTGGCGCTCGGCCGAGTGTGGAGCGAGCCGCCGACTCTCAACGACGTGTTCCTCGAGATCACCGGCCGCGAGCTGCGCGACTAGGGGGCAGCCATGTTCAACACCATTATCATTACGGTCAAGACGCTGCTGCGCCGGCCGAGCACGTGGGTTTGGGGCGCGATCTTTCCCGTCGCGCTTTCCACGATGTTCATGTTTATGTTTGCGAACCTCAGCTCCGACGGCAAGATCGACCCGGTGCCGGTGGCCGTCGTGGCGGACGAAGCCTGGGACGCTTCGACCTTTAAGGACGTGGCGACGTCGCTTGCCAAGGAAGGCGACGAACAACTGCTCGAGATCCATGCGTGCGACGACGCAGCCGCCGCCCGTAAGGCGCTCAAGGCCGGCGAGGTCGCGGGCATCTATACGGTCGACGATGCGGGCACGCCCAAACTCACGTTGCTTTCGAGCTATGACGGCTCACGTGCGTCGTCGGTACTCACCGACCGCAGCATCCTGGAAACGGTGGCAAGCTCGTATACACAAAATGCCGAGCTCATGTCTCAGATTGCCCAGGACAACCCGGCGGCGCTCGCCGACCCGGAGGCGGTTGCGCGCGCCCTGTCGCTCGAGGGCGGCACCCGCCGCGTGAGCCTTACGCGCACCACGCCCGATGGCACGGTCATCTACTATTACGCGCTTTTTGGCCTGGTCGCGATGATGTCTGCCGAGTTTGCCGCCTTGAGCGTTGTCGACCTGCAGCCCAATCTGTCGGGCCTTGGCGCGCGCCGCTGCGTGGGCGGCCTTTCCAAGACGGCGTCGCTGGCCGGCATTTTTGTCGGCTCGTGGCTGGTCTCCTTTGCTTCGATGGCGGTTGCGATTGGCTACGTGCGCCTGGTCGTGGGCGTCGATTTTGGCGGGCGCGAGGGGCTGTGTCTGGTGGGCGGCGCCGTGTCCGCGCTTGCCGCGACGGGCCTGGGCCTTTTTGTGGGCACGCTTCCCGTTAAGGGCGGCAAGGCGTCCAAGTCGGGCATCCTCACGGGCTTTGCCACTACGTGCGCCCTGTTCGCCGGCCTCTACGGCGAGCCAGCGATGGCGCTTGCCGACGACGTCGCCCGCGCCTGCCCGGCTGAGTGCTGGCTCAACCCCGTCAAGCTTATCTGCGACATGTTCAACCGCCTGTATTTCTTTGAAGACTTGGGGCCTTTTGCCGTTCGCGCGGGCGCGCTGGTCCTCATGACGCTGGTGTTTGTTGCCGCCGCCACGCTGATTTTTGGAAGGAGCCGCTATGAGCACCTTTAAGACCGCGCTTCGCATGGCGCTGGCGCACCCGTTCTACCTGCTCATCTATACGGTGTTCATTTCGCTGATGGGCGTATTCATCGCGGCATCTGTGAGCTGGAACTCGTCGCAGCTCACCGAGTACAAGCCCTACGACGCCAACGTGATCGTGGTCGACCGCGATGGCAGTGATCTTTCACTTGCGCTCACCAAGCACCTAGGTTCGCGGTTTGACCTGGTCACGGGCGTCGGCGATGACACGTACGACCTTGCGGACGCGCTCTCCAAGAGCAACAGCGCCAAGGGCAGCGCCGACTGCGTGTTCTTTATCCCGGAGGGGTTCGAGGACGACCTGGTCGCGGCTGCCCGCGCGGGGGAGTCCCTGCCCAAGCTCGATGTGACCTACGGTGCCGGCACCATGGCGGCGGCGCTTTCGTCTGCCGAGGCTTCGCGCTGGATCTCGCTCGCGGGCGCTGCAGCCGCACTTGAGCCCACTGCCTCCAACGGCGACGTTGCCAAGGCCGCCGAACATGCCGCTGCAAAGCGCGCGGAGGTCCAGATCGAGCGGGTCAAGGTCGACTCGACAGCCGCTGCTACGCTCGAGTCGTATTTCAACTTTGGCGCCTATGCGATTATCTCGTCGGTCATCGTATCGGTGGGGTTGGTGTTCTCGGGCATGAACGAGCCCGAGCGCGTACGTCGTATGGATGCCGGCCCAATCTCTGAGCGCCGGCGCTCGCTTGCCGTGTTTGCGGCCGCCGCCGTGATCACCGTCTGCATCTGGTTTGTGTCGAGCATGATGGGCGTCGTGGGCTTTGCCGGCGCGGTCGCCGAGGTC
The DNA here is from genome assembly GCA_938045085.1 of uncultured Collinsella sp. Lineage (GTDB taxonomy): Bacteria > Actinomycetota > Coriobacteriia > Coriobacteriales > Coriobacteriaceae > Collinsella. The sequence continues at coordinate 5,400 of CALINZ010000178.1, forward strand.
GTCGTGGGCCGTGTGTGCCTGGCACTGGCGGCGACGTTTGCCCTGGCGTGCACGCCGCTGGCCGTTGGCTTTGCCCTTTCGGGCCTGGGTGCGCGCGAGGAGCTGCTCAATGGCGTGGGCAACCTGCTCGGCATGCTCATGACGTTTTTGGGCGGCGCCTGGATGCCGCTGTCGCTCATGGGCTCGGCCGTGCAGACCGCGGCGCATTTTGTGCCGACGTATTGGGTGAACGACGCGATCGGCAAGGCGCTCGCCGCGGACCTGACGTCCACCGTGCTGGGCGACATCGCCTGCGACCTGGGCGTCACGGTGCTCTTTGCCGCGGCCATCGCCGCCGTAGGCCTAGCCCTCGCACGCACCAAATCCCACGCCTAGCCACCTAGTCATTGGGTACTCATTGGGGACAGACTTAAACGACTAGTCATTGGGGACAGTCTTTGCCGAACCGCCGGCTTGCTAAGGACTGTCCCCAGCTGCCGGCAGAAAGGGAACGTCCCTAACTGCCGGGTGGCGAAAGAGTGTCCCCAACAGCTAGTCATTTAAGAACGTCCCCAATGACTAGTCTTGAAACAAATCCCCACTCTCGCCCCAAAATAGTTCGCCATGGTTTACTATTACGCTCATAAAGTAGTACGAGGCTAACAACGGGGGATACCATGGCAACGCAGGAAGCCTATGTCCAGGTTAAGGATCTCAAAAAGCATTACGGCGACGGTGATGCGCGCCTGACGGTACTCGAGGGCATCGACACGTCCATCAACCGCGGCGAGATCTGCGTCATGCTGGGGCCCTCGGGCTCGGGTAAGTCGACCTTTCTCAACCTGATCGGCGGCCTGGAGGATGCCGACGGCGGTTCCATCATGGTGGACGGCTGTGACCTCACGGTGCTCAAGCCTACCGACCTGGGTGAATACCGACGCCGCGAGCTGGGCTTTGTCTTCCAGTTCTACAACCTGGTGCCCGATCTCACCATCAAGGAAAACATCGAGGTCACGGCGCACCTGTCCAAAAACCCGCTCAACATTGACGACCTGCTGCGTTCGCTGGGCCTCTACGAGCACCGCAACAAGTTCCCGCGCCAGGTCTCGGGCGGCCAGCAGCAGCGCTGTGCCATCGGCCGTGCGCTCGTCAAAAACCCGGGCCTGCTGCTGTGCGACGAGCCCACCGGTGCGCTCGACTATAAGACGTCCAAGGAAATCTTGCAGCTCATGGAGGATGTCAATCACGAGTACGGCTGCACCATCATCATTGTCACCCATAATGCCGCCATCGCGCGCATGGCCAATCGCGTGCTGCGCCTGCGCGAC
>CALINZ010000179.1 GCA_938045085.1 uncultured Collinsella sp.
TCCATCGAGCCGTTCGTCGAGGAGTACGTCTGCGAGCACCTGGGCCTGGTTCACGACCCGCTGTCCACGCAGGTTATCAGCCGCGACCATCACGCCTATCTCGCCGGCGTTCTTGCCACCACTGCGGCCACCTGCGAGCGCATCGCTACCGAGGTTCGCAATCTGCAGAAGACCGATACACTCGAGGCCGAGGAACCGTTCCGTAAGGGTCAAAAGGGCAGCTCCGCCATGCCGCACAAGCGCAACCCCATCACCATGGAGAAGGTCTGCGGCCTGTCGCGCGTCGTGAAGGCCAACGCACAGGTTGCCTTCGACAACGTCGCCCTGTGGCACGAGCGTGACATTTCGCACTCCTCTGCCGAGCGCGTCGCCCAGGCCGATAGCTTCATCGCGCTCGACCACATGTTCCAGTGCCTCATTCGCGTTATCGACGGCCTGCAGCTGTACCCTGCCCGCATGATGGCCAACCTCAATAAGACCCGCGGCCTCATCTTCTCCTCCAAGGTGCTGCTCGCCCTCGTCGATACGGGCATCACCCGCGAGGACGCGTACGCCATTGTGCAGGAGAACGCCATGGCAACCTGGCACGAGGTACAGGATTGTGTCTCCGGCCCTACCTTTAAGGAGCGTCTCGAGGCTGACCCGCGCTGCACCGTCAGCCAGGAAAAGCTCGACGAGATCTTTGATCCGTGGGACTTCCTCACCCGTATCGACACGGTCTTTGATCGTCTGGAGCAGCTGAGCTTCGAGTAGGTTCGGGCATAACGTTAGCTTTTTAGGGCGCTTTGCTGGTAATGTGTGTTGCCGGCAAAGCGCCTCGTTGCATTTAGGGAAAGACGGGGATAATAGTCGTCTCGAATAACATTCTGAGAGGGGATCGCATGATTTCGTTTGATTACAAGCCTCAGGGCGTGTGTGCTCGCAATATTCACCTTGACCTTTCCGATGACGGCAACAAGGTGATGGGCGTTGAATTTACCGGCGGCTGCGACGGCAATCTCAAGGCTATCTCCAAGCTGGTCGAGGGCGCTCCTGCCGATCGCGTAATCGAGGTTCTCGCCGGTAATACCTGCGGTATGAAAAAGACCTCCTGCGCCGACCAGCTTACGCGCGCCATCGAGGCCGCTCGCGCCGAGATCGCCTAATGGGTATCGCCGATCACATCAAGAACGGAATATCGCGTCGCGGCTTTGTGCTCGGTGGGGTTGCTGCGGGCGCTGCCACGGTGCTTGCCGGATGCTCGAAAAAAACGGGTACCAGCGATGATGCCGCCGGCGAGCCGCAGGTTATCAAGGACGATTCCAAAATTATCTCGATTACGGATGAGTATGAGACTGTCGACATCGATCTTGAGCCGGCGGCGTCGTGGACGCTGCCTCTGGGTACGCTGCTGTACTACTGCGACGGCGATTACGCCGCGGCAATGATGGCGCCCGCATCGGCACTGCACGCCAACACACTCGGTGTGCTCAACCTGGGCGATGGCTCGCTTACCACATTAATCGAGGATCCTATCGAGGGCACGGGATATGCATTCTACGATGTCCGTGCCGGCGACGGCGTATTCGCGTGGGTTGAGATGAACTTTGCCAATTCATCGTGGAAGCTCTACGCTCAAAATCTGTCGGGCGCTTCGCTCTCTGGCGACGTGGTTGAGCTCGATCGAGGTGGCAAGGACTACGATCCGCCGCTGTTTACGGCGTTTGGGTCATCAGTCATCTGGTATAAAATGCCCTCGGCAGGTGGCAATAAAACGAGTAGCGATTCGTTTTGCTATCGTCGCTCGCTTGATGAATCCAAGGCCGAGATAATTTGGAAATCGACGGGTCGCTTTGCATCGGCCCCGCGCGCGAGCGACGGCATTTTGACCATCTCGCCGCGTGTCCGCAACGACGAGGGCGTCTACTACGGCATAACGGCAATCGATTTGACCGACGGCAACAACACCAAACGTGCCCAGCTAGTCCTTCCCCCGTCAGTCTCGCCTTTCGAGGCCGTATATATGGGCGATACCTTCGTGTTTTCTATCGAGGCGGCCTATAGTGGCGTGGGCAGCCTGGGCAACATGGGCACGTATATCGGTAATGAGGGAGGACCGTATCTCTTCCTGTCCCGTGAGCCGCTCGCATGTGCGGCTGGCAAGAAGAATAAATACCTTGTTAAGGTACAGGCGTCGCATTTCCTGATCGACACCTCTGCCAAGACCTATGGCTCGCTGCTGTCGCCCGACCGCGCTTTGGAGTATGGCGATTATCCAGCTACGGCGGGAAAATCGGACTCATTCCTTACGTACGCCACGGTGCGCAACAGCCAGGGTATACCAGAGACGGTCACTGCACGCCTATTCTCTCTTTAAGCTTAGAGGGGTTAAAAAGGCGCCAACAGGGGAATAAACGCGTTGTAATTGTGAGTACCGCCTGCCGAGCTGCCGCGTCATAGCGGCATCCGGCGGGCTCAGGTGCGTTAAAATGGGCTTGTTCTTAGCTAATTGAGACAGGGGGGGCCGTGTTATGGCTTCAGATGCAAAAAAGATTCTGCTGGTCGAGGATGAGAAGGCAATCCGTGACGCTGTCGCTGCCTATCTCGAGCGCGAAGGCTACTGGGTTGTGGGCGTCGGCGACGGCCAGTCCGCGATCGAGGAGTTCGAGAAGCATCAGTTCGACCTGGTCGTGCTCGACCTTATGCTCCCCAAGATTCCCGGCGAGCGCGTTTGCCGCACCATTCGCGATACCTCGGATGTCCCCATCATCATGCTGACGGCTAAGGGCGAGATCGAGGACCGTATTATCGGTCTTGAGCTCGGCGCCGACGACTATCTGATTAAGCCGTTCTCGCCGCGCGAGCTCGTCGCCCGCGTTCGCGCTCTGTTCCGCCGTGCCCATCAGGCCGACGAGCCCGCCGTCGAGGTACTCGACTTCGGCGATCTGGTCATCGATATCTCGGGCCACAAGATTTTGGTCGAGAACAAGGAAGTGGACCTGACCGCTTCCGAGTTTAAGCTGCTCACTACGCTTGCTCGTCATCCCGGTCGTGTCTACAACCGTATGGAGCTGGTTGAGAAGGTTCTCGGCTACGACTTTGAGGGTTACGAGCGCACCATCGACAGCCACGTGAAGAACCTTCGCGCCAAGCTGGGCGACGACCCCAAGAAGCCCAAGTGGCTCTACACCGTCCACGGTGTCGGCTACCGCTTCGAGGCTCCGACCAAGACCGATAAGTCGGACGAGAAATAGGGAAATCACATATGACACCTGCGCGCTTTGAAATCGGACAAAAGCACAAGCAGGAGAGCGAGGCGGGTTCCAAGGCTAGTTGGAACACGCCTCGTTCCGATTCACGGCCAACGATGAGCTATCCCTCGCGCATGGCACTTGCTTTTGCTCTGACATCGCTCATGACGGTATTGGTGCTGGTGGGCGTTGTCTCTGTTGTGTGGGGCACGGTCTTTTCGGATTACACACGCTCCAATATCGTCGAAATCGCAAATTCCGCTGCCGAGAAGTTGGCAACCTCATATGAGGAAAACGGCTCTTGGACCGCGGGAGAACTGCGCACGGTCGCAACGTCGAGTTTGGTTTCCGACGATCTGGGCATGCAGGTCGTCAATAAAAAGGGCGTGATCGTTTATGACGATTCCTGGCCCTCGGCAAGCGCCACCGCCGATGTACGCGAAAACCAGGCTACGACCGACGACACGAGCGGCAAGAGGGCATCGCATAGCCCGGTCTCGTCTGCTCCAACCGACTCCGATAGCGTTGCTAACGTCGAGATTGTAACGTCTTCCGGCGAGCATGTCGGACAGGTAAAGCTATGGGCCATCGGCTCCGACGCCCTGCTCACCAAGGCAGATTCTGCGTTTAGAGAGAAGACCTTTAACGCCATGGCCCTTGCCGCGGTTGTGGCAGTCTGCATCTCGGTCGTTATCGGATCGCTCATGTCGCGCATGCTCACCAAGCCGATTCATCGCATCACCAGTACCGCAAAGCAAATCCGTGACGGCGACCTGTCGGCTCGCACGGGACTGCGCGGTGATGACGAGATCGATCAGCTGGGTGAGACCTTCGATGAGATGGCCACTTCGCTCGAGAAGGATATGAAACACGAGAAGCGCCTGACCTCAGACGTTGCACACGAGCTTCGCACGCCGCTTATGGCCATGCTCGCAACGGTCGAGGCCATGCAGGATGGCGTGTATCCCACCGACGATGAGCATTTGGAGACCGTTGCTTCCGAGACGCGTCGCCTGGCTCGTCTGGTGCAGCAGATGCTCGACCTATCGCGTATGGAAAACAGCACGGCTCCGCTCAATCTAGAACCGGTGGACATGGTTCCGTTCGTGCGATCGATTGTGAATGGCCAGGAGCGCCTGTTTGCCGACCGTGACCTGCGTTTGCGCTTTGCAGATGAGACGCAGGGCCACGATGACGTTGTCGAGGCAGATCCCGACATGATCACGCAATGTGTTATCAACCTCATGAGCAACGCCATGCGCTACACCCCCGAGGGCGGTTGGGTCGTGGTGTCGGTGCTCAGTGACCGCAAGCACGTCAGCATTGCCGTTTCTGATACCGGCATCGGTATTGCCAAGGACGATCTGTCGCGCATCTTCGGGCGGTTTTGGCGCGCCGATGCCAGCCGCGCCCGCGAAGCTGGCGGCCTGGGCGTTGGCCTCGCCGTGACCAAGCAGATCGTCGAGCGTCACCATGGCTACATATCCGTGGAGTCGGAGCTTGGAAAGGGTACGACTTTTACAATTCATCTGCCCCGCGAGCACACGGCAGACGCGGCATCTACTACAATGGAGCACTAGCTTTTCGCTATTCGGTGAAGGAGGGGCTGCGTCCCTGCCGCTCCGAGTTTGCGAAAACATGCGGGAAAGAACCCGCATTTCTGTCGTATTTAGGTAAGGAGTGACTCACGTGACAACGATGGAGCGTCGTCCGGATTCCCGTGGCAAGGTTCGTGATATTTACGATGCCGCTGAAAACCTGCTGATGGTCGCCACCGACCGCATTTCTGCGTTCGACTTCATTCTTCCCGACGAGATTCCGTTTAAGGGAGAGGTGCTCAATCGCATCTCGGCATTCTGGTTCGATAAGTTTGCCGACATCGTCCCCAACCATCTCGTTTCCATCGACCCGGCGGATTTCCCCGAGGAGTTTGCCGAGTATCGTGACTACCTCGCTGGCCGCGCCATGCTGGTTAAGAAGGCCCAGACGATTCCTATCGAGTGCATCGTCCGCGGCTATCTGACCGGTTCGGGCAAGAAGACCTACGACGAGAACGGCACCGTCTGCGGCATCCAGCTGCCTGAGGGCCTGACCGAGGCTTCCAAGCTTCCCGAGCCGTTGTTCACGCCGTCCACGAAGGCCGAGATCGGTGACCACGACGAGAACATCTCGTTCGAGCGTTGCTGCGAGATCGTGGGCGAGGACATCGCCACGCAGATTCGTGACCTTTCCCTCAAGATCTACAAGGCCGCTGCCGAGTACGCCGCGACCCGTGGCATCATCATTGCCGACACCAAGTTCGAGTTTGGTGTTATTGATGGCAAGGTCACGCTGATCGACGAGTGCCTCACGCCCGACTCCAGCCGTTTCTGGCCTGCTGCCAGCTACGAGGAGGGCAAGATCCAGCCTAGCTACGACAAGCAATTCGTCCGCAATTGGCTCAAGGCCAACTGGGATATGACGGGGGAGACCCCGCACCTGCCCGCCGAGGTCATCGATGGCACGTCCGAGCGCTATCGCGAGGCCTTCCAGATCATCACCGGCTCCCAGTTCACAAGCATGAAGGAGAACGCATAAGTGAGTACCCGTAGCGCCACGAACAAGCGCACGCAATCCCACGAAGTTACCGGGGTTGCGCGCAAGTCTGCCGCATCTGCTAAGCCCGCCCGCCAAGCAGCGAGCTCCGTTCGCGTCGTGCCGGCTTCGTCTAAGGCACGCCGCAAAGAGCTCGAGAAGGGCGAGAACCTCGAGGGCCTCTCTAAAGAGGAGAAGCGCGCCCGCAAGGCCAAGCAGCGCGCCAAGGAGGACCGCATCTATACGGTGTCGAATATCCTCCTCAAGCAGGACGAGGACTACACCAAGCGCCGTCGCATCTGGTGGATTGTGCTCGCCATTGGCATGGTGCTCGTCGTGGCAATTTGGGCCTCGCTGTACTTCGCTCCCGCTGGCATGGTGTCCAGCCCTGTCCAGATGGTCGGCATCGTTTTGTCCTATGTCATCATCCTAGGTGACTTTATCTACGACTTCGCTCGTATTCGTCCCTTGCGCAACATGTACCGCGCGCAGGCCGAGGGCATGTCCGAGAACAAGCTCAACGCTCTTATTGAGCGCGCGGCTGCCGAGGAGGACAAGAAGGACTCCAAGAAGAAGTAGCGTTTGCATACATACTTATCGCTAAGATATAAGGCGCGTCGTTTTTGCGGCGCGCCTTTTTACTGTTCTATAGATAGATGGAGTGGCACATGATTCGAGCTGCCCTGACGGTCGAAGAGGCTCTGGAGGGCATGAAGGCCCTGGAGCCCAAGATTAAAAACTACGCGCGCCTGGTCGTCCGCAAGGGCGTAAACGTCAAGCCCGGCCAGGAGGTCGTCGTTCAGTCTCCGGTCGAGTGCGCGCCGTTTGCGCGCGTGGTGGTCGCGGAGGCCTATGCTGCCGCCGCCGGCCACGTGACGGTCATTTGGGCCGATGATGCCGTGACGAGGCTCACGTACGAGCATGTCGAGAAAAGCTATTTTGAGCAGACACCCGAGTGGAAGCGCATGCAGCTGGATTCCTTGGCCCAGGATGGTGCCTGCTTTGTCTTTATCGAAGGTGCGGATCCTGCGGCCCTCAAGGGCATCGATCCAGCCAAGCCGGCCGCGGCATCAAAGGCGAGGAATACGCAGTGCAAAGTTTTCCGCCGTGGACTGGATTACAACATCAATCCGTGGTGCATCGCCGGCGCTCCGGTCGTGGCTTGGGCGCACGAGGTGTTCCCAGGAGACGCCGATGAGGTTGCAATCTATAAACTGTGGAATGCGATTCTGCACACCGCGCGCGCCGATGGCCAGGACCCGGAGAGCGACTGGGAACTCCATGACGCCGCATTCGAAAAGAACCTGCGTTTCCTGAACGACAATCGTTTCGACTACTTGCATTACACCGCGGCAAATGGAACCGATCTGACGATTGGCATGACGAAGGGTCACGAGTGGGCCGGCGGCAAGGGAAAGACGCCCGATGGACACCCCTTCTTCCCCAACATTCCCACCGAGGAAGTCTTCACCTCGCCCGATCGCATGCGCGCCGACGGTATCGTGTACTCGGCCATGCCGCTCATCCACCACGGCAATAAAGTCGACGATTTTTGGATTAAGTTCGAGGGCGGCCGCGTGGTGGACTACGACGCCCGCGTGGGCAAGGCAACGCTTGCGAGCATTATTGACACCGATGAAGGTGCCGCTCATCTGGGCGAGGTCGCGCTCATTTCCAAGAACACTCCGATCCGCGAAAGCGGCGTTCTGTTCTATGACACGCTCTATGACGAGAACGCTAGCTGCCATCTCGCGCTAGGTGTCGGTTTCCCCGAATGCATCGAGGGTGGGTATGACATGTCCAAGGAGGAGCTCCTGGAGCATGGCGTTAACGTCTCGAGCACGCACGTCGATTTTATGATCGGCACGGACGACATCGATATTACGGGCATTACGCCTGATGGACGTGAAGTTGTGATTTTCCAGAACGGCCAATGGAGTTGGGAATAGTCCCAGACCGTGGTACAATGCCACCCGCGGGCCGTTAGCTCAGCTGGCAGAGCAGGGGACTTTTAATCCCAAGGTCCAGGGTTCGAACCCCTGACGGCCCACCCAAAGATTGTTGAGACGGTCAACTTCGGTTGGCCGTCTTTTTTGTCGCCCTTTCATGGGTTCGAACCCGTATCTATCTATATATAAGAACGCTTGGCGAACAAAACCCGCCTTTTACCGATGGGAAACAAATAGCTGATGCCTTTGGAGTAAAGTAGCGCTCCAGAGATGACCGATGTCTCAATACTCGTAAAACAGCTGGTCATCGCCAATATCAGAAGCCAATGCTTCAGTTTTAACCTCAGTGACGCGACTGAGGGATCTATTCATTTGTGAACAAAATATGGAGTGCGCGATTCCCGCCCCCGGGGCCCCTCCGGTCTGGCAATA
>CALINZ010000180.1 GCA_938045085.1 uncultured Collinsella sp.
GGTCAGGCAAAGCGCCAGCACCAGCAGCACCGCTGCGGCGTTGTTGTTGACGACCAGCGCGTCCTCGGCACCGGTGAGTGAGCGGATCAGCTGCGCGGCGTGCTCCTTGCGCGACCCGCGCGAACAGGTGTCGACGCTGTATTCGAGCGTGCTATACCCGCGCGCAACCTCGGCCACGGCCTTGGCGGCTGACTCCGCGAGCGGGGCGCGACCCAAGTTGGTATGGATGACCACACCCGTGGCATTAACCGCTGGGCGCAAGCTCGGCAGCGCAGAACGATGCGCGCGAAATTCAATGGCCGAGGCCAGCTCGCGCTTGGAACGCGGGACGGCACCGGCACGAATCGCAGCGCGCTCCTCGTCGAGCTCGGCCGTGACGGCGGCATGCACCACCGCGTCGCAGGTCTCCCCCGCCGCCTTCACTACCGGCCACTCGGCAAGCAGCTCGTTGACGGAGGGAATGGCGCGCAGGCGGGCGCGCACCTCATCGGACATGTTCTGGCTATCGCTCATGTGCAGCCTTTCAAAACCAAGGGCAGATCAGTCGGTCGTTCATCAAAAACCAGCCGAATCAATCTACTGAATCAATCAGTCGTTATTATCCACGTGCTCCGCGATCTTTTCCACGCGAACGGCGTTTTCCTGGGTGAGCGCGGCGCCCGTCAACGGGTCCCAGCGTAGCGGCGTGTGGTCGAGCGGCCCGACACCCAGGGCCTGCCGGCCACCACTCTCAGCACCGAATGCGCGTCCGCCGGGAGCGGCCGAGGTGAAGATGCACGCCGGATGCAGATAGGGCGTCGTCTCCACGCGTACGCGATCGCGGCCCATATCGCTCACAAGCTCGACGACCTCGCCATCAGCGATACCCATGCGAGCGGCGACATCGGCATTCATCTGCACAGCATCCAGATCCGAGCCCGCCTCGGCGGCGCCGGCCGCCGCAATCCTTCGCGAGGTATGCGACTCAAAGGGTCGATTGCCGCTAATGAGGCGAAACATCCCCGGGCCGGGCTCCACCATGGGAGCGATCCAGTTGGGTACACGACCCAGACCGGCTCGTTCCCATACGTCGCTTGCCAGCGCAATTTTGCCGCCATCCAGGGGAATCGCCGGCTCGCCCGTACGCGACGGCAACGCAACACCCGTGTCGGCCCAGCCTCGCTCCTTGAGTGCGGCAAGATCGATCCCAAACGGTGCCACCTGGGCGGCGGCCAGATCGTCGGACGTAAACTGGAAGTACTCGCCCACGCCACACGCCTGCGCCAGACCGGTAAAAATCTCTCGACCGGGACGTGTGTCGTCATGCTGCACGGGCAGCACGGCGTTGCGGTAGAACACGCGCGCATCGTTGGCGCCCACGACTGTGCCCACACCGCGGTCGGCCTCCAGATACGTCACGTCGGGCAGCACGAAGTCAGAAGCACGCGCCGTCTCGGACCAGCGAATATCAATTGTCACGAGCAAGTCAAGCTGTTCCAGAATCGATAGCCACGCCCCGGCATTGCCATAGCCCGCACCGGGGTTACTGGCATAGACGATGAGTCCACGCAAATCGCCGGCAAGAATCGACTGGCCGATGGTCGTGCACAGGCCGCGCACCGGATCGACCAGTGGATAGCGCTCGGAGCCCAACTTGGGCTCACGTGGCATCGACGGCGTCGCGAAACGCGCAGGGTCCAAGTCGCCCAACACAAGCGGCGTGGGCGGGTTGAGGGCACCGCCCGCGTGTCCGATGCAGCCCAGCAGCACATCGACCAAGCAGATAGCGCGCGCCGTCTGGGTGCTATTGGCATACGCAATGCCGATGCCGCCATGAAAGCCGGCGTCCACCACAGCAGCAGGCGCCGCGGCAGCTAGATCGCGCGCCGTGGCGGCGATCTCTGCGGCTGGCACGTCGCACATCGACTCGGCCCACTCAGGCGTCCAAACAGCAGCCGCCTGCGCCAGCTCGTCAAAGCCCGTGGTATAGCGGGTCACGAACTCGTGGTCATACAGATCATCGGCAATCAAGACATGGGCAATACCCAACAGCAGCGCCAAGTCGCAGCCCGGGCGCACGCGCAGCCAGCGATCGGCAAGCGCGGCCGACCCGCTGCGCCGGGGGTCGACCACGATAATCTTCGCCCCGCGCCGGCGCGCATCGTTGAGTGCATCAACGGCCCCCATCGTCGACGAATCGACAATGGAACGCCCCAAATACATGATGCAATCGGTATGCGCCAGGTCGGAGGCGGGGCTGTAGCCCAGGCTGTGCTCCCAACCAGTGAGACGGCTTACCTCGCAGGCGCCGTCGGCACCGTACACGTTGGGCGAACCCAACGCATGCATAAGGCGATAGGCCCAGTAGCGGTCGAACGAGGGCACGCCGAGTGTCATGCCCAGCGCACGCGGACCACACTCGTCAATAATCCCCCCAAGGCGCGCCGCAATCTGCGTGAACGCCTCGTCCCAGCTCACCGCATCGAACCCCGAGCCATCCTGGCGGCGGCGCATGGGATGCAAAATCCGGTCGCGCTCGTCAAACGGCATGTCCAGGCGATGGCGCCCGCGGGCGCACAGGGCACGCGCCGCGCACGGATGCCCCGGCACCGGCAACTCAGCCACCACACGACCGTCCTCAACGCGTGCCGCAAAGGCGCAATCGGCATAGCATCCCCCGCATGTGGTCACCACGGCGCGACCGTCACGCTTCACAGCAGATGCCATCTCGATTACCCCTTTCATCAGCCAAACACAACAGGCCAACAGCCCGACAACGAGCCCCAGACCCAAAAAGCCTCCCGCACGGCAACGCCCCGCGGGAGGCCCAACGTCAAACAGACGGTACCTTACGCCTCGGACTTCTTAGCGTAGATAAACCAGTAGCCGAGCGCGACCAGAACCGCGCCGCCCACGATGTTGCCCAGCGTGGCGGCGGACAGGTTAAATGCAATGCCCGCAGCGTTGAGCGCATCGGCGCCGGCGACGTCGGCACCGTAGCCGCATGCATGCATCACGGCGCCCATGGGCAAAAAGTACATGTTGGCGACGCAGTGCTCAAAACCGCAGGCCACAAAGGCGGCGATGGGCAGCAGAATGCCCACGACCTTATCGACCACGGTCTTGCCAGCGGTACCGATCCACACGGCAAGGCACACAAAGATGTTGCACAGGATACCGCGGAAGAAGATCGTCACCCAGTCGATCGTCACCTTGCCGGCGGCGACGCTCACCATGGAATTGGCGACCGCCTCGCCGTTGAGCTTGTAAATACCGGCCATGTACACCAAAAAGACAATGAACAGGGCACCGGCAAAGTTACCAAGCCACACGACGAGCCATGCCTTGAGCATCTGAGCCAGGGTGATCTTTTTGCTCTTGAGTGCACAGACCATGAGCGAGTTGCCGGTGAACAGCTCGGCGCCACACACCAGCACCAGCACCAGGCCCAGGCAAAAGCACAGGCCGCCCAC
>CALINZ010000181.1 GCA_938045085.1 uncultured Collinsella sp.
GCCGGGCCGACTCGCTTCGGATGGGGCTCTACACCAACTTTCTCGACACTACCTTGTTTAGTATTGTTATTTCCTGTTTAAGTTTGACTTTCTACAAGTGGCCCTACGCGCATGACTTAAGGAGATCGTTGTATAGGTGGAGTCGGTCACTTTACTTTGGATTGTTTTCTACGCCTTTATCGGTCTATTTAGCATTCAATTCGTTCGTTTTGCCGGGCCCTTGGCGATTGGAAGACAATACACCGTCGACGAACTGTATCCCACTGATGAGTCGGGCAGGCTGAACGTTGCCTATCGAATTCTCGCTCCAACAATTTGCTGCCAGCTTCCGGTTTTTATTGTTGCTACGGCTTGTGATGCACTTTCAATTTCTGGACCTTCGCTGCGATACTTGCCCACCCTTTTCTATTGGTTGCTTCTTGGGGTTACTAAGCATGCATGTGGTAAGTTGCGGTACCGGACTCTTCCTTTCTTGTTTGAAGCGTTCATGTCTCTTTTGATATCTGTCGCATTTGATCACTTTGTTATCGATGGCTATCTCGGAGGTCAGGGGTTGGATGTACTTGATACTTCGAGTATTGCCTTTGGGTTTGAGCTTGCGTTATTTGGTGTTGTGACCTTTTGGATTTCCAGCTTTTTTAAGCGATATCAAATTAGGTGTAGTAGTGTGCGCTCATATGTAGATACGCCGCATCCTGGATTCGGCTACTCTTCAATTGATACGAGTGAGACAAAACTTTTTGCATATGAGCGCGAGTATGGGGATCTTCTACCTAAACGGTTTTCGAGCGATCTTCTGTTGAGAAGTGTTTTCTTCGCAATTATGGCGATAGAGGATGGGAATCGGCCTGAGTTTATCCGAACGATCGAGCGTATGGCCGCTCATTTCCATTTGGCAAAAACTATGGGAATAATGCAGCAGATGAGCGATGCCCCCTTGTCTGATACGGACAGCGTCAAACTTGCAATTCCCTATATTGAGCGAATGTGGGATCAGTTTCTTGTTGAATTCGGTCGTTCTTCTGAAGGGGCAGGGGGAGACGCCCTACGAATCTTCATGGGTTATTACACGTACGACTACTTGATGTTGTCGCAAGCTATCCGCAACCATTTTGCGCCATTTTATGGGGACTATTGTGGAACACGGCTACTCAACGCCAATCGTGTCTTTTGTGAAGTCCTGAAATTTGAAGAAAGGCAGCACTACGGGTTGCTTCCAAAGACGGTTTCTGTGGCTGGATCGATAGGTGACACTGAGCTTGGATGGCTTTCTGGTGAGTACTGTTATTGGTCCGATTACGATACTGTTGTATCCTGCTTGCTTGAAAACGATACTAATAGCGTCAAGCTGCGTAGCAAGAATGATGTGAGTAAATCTCAGATAGCCGAAACCACCTCTAGGCTTAAAGAGCAAGGCGTTTCCGTTCTTGTGGTTAAGTACGTTCCAGGCGCGTCGGCTATCATCACATGCAATGGTGATTCCTCTATGATTTCGAGCACTGCGGGTAGTGAATGGACTGTTGTTGACTAGGGGAGTTAACTTCATTGGCACTACCAGCGTAATGGCGGCATGGAGGAACGGAGGAACGGAGGAATGGAGGAATGGAGGTCATTATTCTGTGACCAGAATTGGCGCCGGATTAATTTAGCCAAATAGAGTCGGCCGAGATAGACCAATCTCGGCCGACCCGTTTTAGCCAACGTGTCCCCATCTCGAGCTACCGCCCCTTTCCCGCCGTCGCCTGCCGCACGTTCATGTCGCCCATCTCGAGCCAGGCGGCGTTGCGGACGATGCGGTCCATAATCGCGTCCGCGTGCACGCCGCCGAGCCTCGGGTGTCAGTCCTTCTTTCTGAGCTGCGTGCACAGGACGGTCGACACTCCCCCCGTAGCGCAGCTCGAAAAGCTCCAGCAGCATCCCCCTGAACAGCTCGTCCGGCCTCTCGAGCATCCACTCGTGTCAGGAGGCTTTCGACGGATGAGGCAACTGTCCTCTTAGTTTCGCTTGGATAACGGTTTTACTAGAGGGCGAAAGGTCGCAAGGAAGCCTTCTATTGCGAACGTGCCGATTAGGTAAGCAACGGCCCAGTTTGCTAATTCAGAGCAACTAGCCCCCTTGTTTAGCTTGTCCAGAAGTTGAAAAACTCCAGCGGCCATTGCAAAGTACAGGAACAAAGAGCCTCTGACAAATGTTCCGACTAGCATTGACAAGAAGTTTCTCTTTGTGACATGTGACTCTATCCATTGTGTTGCATCTTCAATATATTGAGAACTTACTTTTTCAGGGAGCATTCCATTGGCTGCAAGTTCGCTCATTTCTTTAATCAATCCAATCCTCTCCTTGAGGCCATTTGTCCAAAAGAGACGATAGAGGATCGTGCTCGCGGCATTTATTAAAAAAGTAATCGCTGCGAGCGCTGCAAGCGATCCGAGATTCAGCTCGGCACCGTTCCAGTTTATTGTCATGGTTGTTCTCCTTTTTCTGATGGTTTAACGAATATAAATACGGCTTGTTCTAGGAAAAGCGTCTGATGACACGTAAGTTACTTTGCAAATTGACAACCATATTGTGGAGCGCAGGCCATGCCTGCGCTTATCGTAACAGTCGACGAGGAGTCGCTGTGCAAGGATATTAAGAATTTAGTAAGGAATACTGTCGAGGAGACACCCAACGCGATACTAGTTGCTGGACGCCTATTTCGCCAGGTTGATTTGAGCAAGATTCTCGTCGCAGTCCCTCTATGGCTGGAATTACCTATCGCTAACAAATTATTGTTATAGACTGATTAGTCTATAAACAGGGTGAAAGGAACTGATAGTGAGTTCTGATTTCCGCAATGTTGATGTTGTTGGACAGATCGTTTCAATTTCCCAAGAAATCGAGGGCGTTCAGACGGGGATGTCGTTTTCGTTTGACGGTCATAACCTTCGGTTGTTTTCTTCGCACGGTCTCCCATCCGAAGTGTTTGACTCAGGACTCAAGAATATCCTGCTTTCGCAAAAGATGATTGTTGACTCAATAATTTCAGGACAGACTTTTCCAGGGTTTGACAGTATTTGTTTCCATGTTTGTGGGTCTGCCGCTATCGATGGCGTGTCTATTGCTCTCCCAGTCTGTTATTACTGGTCATTCACCTCAGGGTATTCTTTTGAAGATGTGGCAATGATCAGATTCTTTGGTAGCTGTATCGACTCCTTTTATCCTCGAGGCCGTGAGCTTATCGACGAAGACGGAACGTTAATAATACCCAACAATTCAGAAAAGTCTTTAGCCGGAGGATGCGCTGCGATATATGACGGGAGCATTTCGTTCTTTTTCTCGTCTGGTTGGGAGGGGAGCCCCAGGTCGTCGATAAAATTCTATTCTTTTATCGGGGCGCTTGCTGAGAACATGGAGTCTAGCAGGATCGAATATCTTTACCAAGCGGTTGCCTGCGCACTGCGTTTTTGCCTCGGAAGGTCCAATGCTGATTGTGAGTTAAGGCTGTATGCATCAACTGAACAGGGCCGATATA
>CALINZ010000182.1 GCA_938045085.1 uncultured Collinsella sp.
AAGCCAGCGAAAACGCCCCTAAGCGAGCAATGTGCCTTGAAAGAGGAGGGCATAGACCTGGTGGTCATGTCCGACGATTGAAAGGCAAGGTGCCGTGGCTCGGACGGTCGATTCTTGTTTGTTATCTATTTAAGGAGGTCGCTTTATGGCCGACAATCGCAAGCGCGCGTCTCGTGGCGGCAAGCAGGCTGCTTCTGGCTCGCGTCCGATTCGCCGCAATGATCGCGCTGCCGCTTCCAAGGGCCAGCGCGATCGCACCCAGGCCGCACGTCCGCAGCGCGATCGCAGCCGCGACAACGTTCAGATTCCCAAGGGTGAGTTTATCGAAGGTCGCCGTGCTGCCGCCGAGGCGCTGCGTACCGGCTTTCCCGTCAAGTGCGCGCTCATTGCCGAGGGCGGGGAGCGCGATGCCGCCCTGTCGCGCCTGGTCGATGACCTCAACGCCGCGGGTGTCCGCATTAAGTACGTGCCGCGCGCACAGCTCGATGCGCTGTCGAGCCATGGCGCTCACCAGGGCATTGCGCTCGAGGTTGGCAACTTCCCCTATGCCGATGTCGCCGATATTCTCGACCGTGCGGGCGACGGTCCGGCGCTCGTCATCGTACTCGACCATGTGACCGACGACGGTAACTTTGGCGCTATCGTGCGCTCCGCCGAGGTCGTGGGCGCCGCGGGCGTCATCATCGCCAACAAGCGCGCCGCCGGCGTGACCGTGGGCAGCTACAAGACGTCAGCCGGCGCCGTCATGCATTTGCCCATCGCGCAGGTTCCCAATATCGCCCGTGCGCTCGATGACCTCAAGGCCGCTGGCTTTTGGGTGGGCGGTGCCTCCGAGCACGCCGAGGGCAGTTGCTGGGACGCCCCCTTCGAGGGTCGCGTGGCACTCGTCATGGGCTCCGAGGGCGACGGCATCTCGCGTCTGGTGCTCGAGAAATGCGACTTTTTGACCAAGCTTCCCCAGCGCGGCATGACCGAGAGCCTCAATGTTGCCCAGGCGACCACGGCGCTGTGCTTTGAGTGGCTGCGCCGCAACGCCGGCGAGCTCATGGGGGAGGAGTAGCGCATGTCCAAAAAGAACCGTGCCAAGTCCAAGGCCAAGCGCTTTGGCGAAGGCTCGGCCAAGCCGATTGTTTCGGCCGCGACCTACGGCGTGGGCGGCAATGCGTTTGCGCAGGCCATCGCCGATCCGGTCTCGACGGTGCACTCCAATAAGCCCGAGCTGCTGGTGGTCGACGGCTACAACGTGATCCACTGCACGCCACGCTACGAAAAGCTCGTCTACGACCATTCCGACGATCCGTATTCCAACGACGTTCACGATATGGCGCGCACCGCGCTCATCAACGACGTGGCGGCGTTTGCCCAGGGCCGCTACGAGGCCGTAGTCGTGTTCGACGGCGCGGGCAATATCTCCAGCGAGCGCCCCAACCTGCCGGCCCGCGGCGTGCGTATCGAGTTCTCACCGACGGGCGTCTCTGCCGATACCGTGGTGCAGAAGCTCTGCATCGAGGCGCGCGAGGAAGGCCGCGCGTGCTCCGTGGTATCGAGTGACGGCACAATACAGGCCGTCGTCATGGGCAAGGGCGTCACGCGCATCTCGAGCCGTATGCTGGTGGACGAGATCAAACAGATCGATAACGACGTTCACGAGGCAGAGGAAGCTCCGCAGATCAAGATGACTCTGGGCAGCCGCCTGAGCCCCGATACCCTGGCCAAGCTCAAGGCGTTGCGCGGACGGTAGGGGAGTTGGCGGGGCAATGCTGCCTTGCTAACTCCATTCAGCGATGTCGATCATTCTTTCGAGGCGCCACGTTAGCGCCTCTTTTAGATAAGGCAGTCTCGCTGTTAGAGCATCGTTTTTAGACAGAATCTCGATCGCCTCGTCGACAAAGCCTTCGAGTTTGTCTCCATCGAACCAGTCCATGTCCTCGACGAGCAGCATTTGTTTGGCGGGGCTTGAATGAAACTGCGCGCTGGTAAAACTGTGCTCTCCTGCCCGAAGCTCCTCAAGAGAAATATTGCACCAGAGCGATGAGCCCGAATCGAAGATGGGGGCAGGTCTGCAGGCTAGCGTGTTTACGTTTCGCACAAGGCCAAAGTTGCGCCAATGGCGATCGTAGTTGGCAATGATGTCATCGCATACGATCATGCGGTCAAGGGCATCTTTTATATCTGTCGCCCCAAGCTCCTCGCAGTTTGCTACATACCGTTCGTAATCGGTTAGTCGCTCGTCTGCATTTGCATGCTGGTTTACATAGAACGCAGAGACATATTCTTCCTCGTCAGTTAAGAAGACATTGCATTTGCTCAAGGCGGAAGTACCCGCGCCTTCGAGCGAATAGGGTACATAATCGCAAGCGTTTAGGATGCGACGGTGAAGTGCAGTCGCCACCATCTCGTTATAGGGTTCCTGGTTTAGATGCGCACCTGCCTTGTGGAGGATTCGACGGTCACCCTCGCATGTCCAGTACTTTTGAAGATTGCCGTCCGAGGTGTTGTCGGGCTTTGCGGCAGCCGCCTTGCCCTCTGGGGCGAAGGGCGCGATGCTGAGAGAGACGTCGTCAAAAGCATTATTGAAGAAATTGATATCTTCCCACGCGAGACCGGAGTCTTCGGGTCTAATCCAATACTGGTCGGATAAGGAGAGGCCAAGATTTCGCTGTACGAGTTCATCGGGAACATCGACTGCGGCTTCTGCAAGCAGGGAAGCTAGCCCAATGCGTGCGAGCGGGATACCGCGGCCGCGCCACCAGATGCGGAAGGAGTCGAGCGATACAGGTTTGCTGGGAGCAAAAACTCCAATAGGGGCGTGGGCACGATCGACGTCGGCGCCGATGTGGGTGAAGTCTTTCCGTGATCTGCTGTAAACCAGCTGGGCCACTTCGTGCGTGCGGTTCATGAGGGTAAATGCGATTTCGCTTTTACCATGCCCACGACGAGGCCGTCCCCCTCTTTTGGTTGCGGAGCGGAGTCGCGTGTCTACGCTGTCTTTGTCGACAAGCCACACGCCAGAAGCCTTGCGGGCGGTCAGCGCGCCGTTCTTAATGAGCTCCTGCACCCTGCGCGGAGTGATGCCGAGCAGCTCGGCTGCTTCCTTGGTAGTAAGCATCACGAAATCCTTCGTCAAAACGAATAGTTTTATATATAGCAATTGTAATTAAAACTATTCGTTCTGACGAATAGTTTTGAGATTGAGGGCGAACCGACAGAAATGAACGGGCCTGGTACCTGTTGTTGCTGGTTTTTGCATATTTATATAACGCCGTGTGGCCTGTTGCGCCCCGTCCGTAATTCCTTTATTCTTAACAGGCTTCGCGCGAAAGCGCCAAGTGTGCCAGTGTGGCGCAACGGTAGCGCAACTGATTTGTAATCAGTGGGTTGCAGGTTCGATTCCTGTCACTGGCTCCATGAGAGTTTCGGGCTCTGTTCCTTGTGGGACAGGGCCCGTTTCTATTTATGTCGACATGTAAGTGGGTTTGACTCCCACCAAGCTTCAGGTTTGTCTCGATCTGTAACACGGGTGGGCTGAAAACCCTCCTTATAGTTACAGATCGAGACAATGCCAAAGGACGGCCGATAACGTCTCGATCTGTAACACGAAGAGGCTGAAAACCGTTCTAGCTGTTACAGAGTGAGACGTAAGCCGGGGTCGCCGCGTAGTATCTCGATCTGTAACAGATAGGAGAGGAATGACCCTCTTACTGTTACAGATTGAGATGAAAACGGTGAGGCCCCTGGTCTACTTGATCGCACCGGGGAAGCCCCGATCTAGACCTATATATAGGTGCAAATAAGCCGTTATCGAAGTTCGATCCTGAAGGTGTACTCCACTACAGCAAAGTGTTACCTAGGGAAACGTCACCTCAGTATCCAAAACCACCGTCCTTCACATCCAAACTCATCAAAACCGCAGGTCACGCTTATATAGAT
The DNA here is from genome assembly GCA_938045085.1 of uncultured Collinsella sp. Lineage (GTDB taxonomy): Bacteria > Actinomycetota > Coriobacteriia > Coriobacteriales > Coriobacteriaceae > Collinsella. Next base: position 3,931 of record CALINZ010000182.1, read on the forward strand.
ACGCCCGGGGCCGTGTATCTAGAGGTTTTCGTTGACAGCCCCCAAGGTTGCATCGTATTATCTTTTTCGTTCGCGGGGGCGGCGGTCCAAAAGACCAAAGGACCTGCGGATACTTGAACGATTGGGAGTTTGCCCGAGTGGTTAATGGGGACGGGCTGTAAACCCGTTGGCTCTGCCTACATAGGTTCGAATCCTATAGCTCCCACCCGTCAAGTGCCTGTATAGCTCAGTCGGTAGAGCACTTCGTTGGTAACGAAGAGGTCACCAGTTCAAGTCTGGTTGCAGGCTCCATCCGGCGGTGTAGCTCAGTTGGTTAGAGCACACGGTTCATACCCGTGGCGTCACTGGTTCGAATCCAGTCACCGCTACCATAGGTAACACGGTGGCTTCTCAATAGTATGTTGAGAGGCCACTATGGTATAAAGGCAAAGTCCCGTCCGGGGACGACCTGTTAAGAGGAGGGCTTTATGGCCAAAGAGAAGTTTGAGCGCACTAAGCCGCATGTTAACATCGGCACCATTGGTCACGTCGACCACGGCAAGACCACGCTGACCGCTGCCATCACCAAGGTTCTCTCCGAGACCGAGGGCTGCAAGGCTGACTTCACTGCGTTCGAGAACATCGACAAGGCTCCCGAGGAGCGCGAGCGCGGCATCACGATCTCCGTCTCCCACGTTGAGTACGAGACCGCTGCCCGTCACTACGCTCACGTTGACTGCCCGGGCCACGCTGACTACGTCAAGAACATGAT
>CALINZ010000183.1 GCA_938045085.1 uncultured Collinsella sp.
AGTGCGTGCAAGCCGACGGTCACGAGCCCCCGGCGTATAAGCTCGTTGGCTCCGAGGGCCCGGCGCATGCGCCCACCTTTACCGCCGTGGTGCTCATCGATGGCATTCGCCAGGGTCGCGGCACCGGTTCCTCTAAGAAGGAAGCCGAGGGAGCCGCCGCGCTCGAAGCGCTCGACCGCATGGGTTACACCACCAACGGCGTGATTCTGAACAAGAAGCACGTGTAAGCGAGGAACCGTGTATCTCAAGTCCCTCACGCTCAAAGGGTTCAAGTCGTTTGCCGACCGCGCCCATATGACGTTTGAGCCGGGCCTGACCGTCATCGTCGGTCCCAACGGCTCGGGAAAATCGAACATCTCCGACTCAATTCTGTGGGTCCTGGGCGAGCAGAGCGCCAAGCAGCTGCGCGGCCAGGCCATGGAGGACGTCATCTTCTCGGGCTCGTCAGCGCGCAAGCCGGTGGGTGTCGCCGAGGTCACGCTGGTGCTCGATAACTCGGACCATATGCTGCCCGTCGATTTTGACGAAGTCGCCATCACCCGTCGCATGTATCGCTCGGGCGAAAGCGAGTACCTCATCAACTCGAGTCCGTGCCGCCTGATGGACATTCAGGACATCCTGCACGATTCGGGCCTGGGCAAGGATACGCATTCCATCATCAGCCAGGGCAAGCTCGACGCCATTTTGCAGAGCCGCCCCGAGGAGCGCCGCGCCCTCATCGAGGAGGCCGCCGGCATCTCCAAGCACAAGCGCCGTAAGGAGCGTGCGCTCAAAAAGATTAAGTCGATGGACGAGCATCTGACGCGTGCCCGCGACATCAATAAGGAAATCGCCCGTCAGCTGCGACCACTGGAGCGTCAGGTCGATCGCGCGCGCAAGTACAAAGAGCTGTCCTCGCGCGCGAACGAACTTACGCAGATGCTGGCCGTCGACGAGCTTCGTTCGCTGCAGTCGCAGTGGAACGACCTGGAGAGCCGCTCTAAGGAGGGCGCCGCCGAACTTGAGCTCGCGCAATACCGCCTGGGCGAGAAAGAGCGCGAGCTCGAGAAGCTCCAAGTTATGCTCGAGGAAAAGGGCCTGTTTGTGGGCGATCTGGGCGAGCAGCGCCGTCATATGCAAGACGTTGTCGGCCGCATTAACTCCGACATGCGCCTGCTCGAGGAAAAGGGCCACAACATGGTGTCGCGCCTGTCCGACATGCGCGGCCAGATCTCGAGCTCCGAGCATCAGCGTCGTCGCGTGGTCGAGGAGCTCGAGGATGCGCGTGCCCAGCTCGAGGAAGTGACCGGCGCGCATATGCAGGCCCAGGAGGACGTTGACGCCGCTGGTCCTGCCGCCGCCGAGCTCCACGAGCGTCGCGTTGCGCTCGATGCGCAGATTTCGCAGCTCACGCGCGAGCAGCGCGATGTACAGCGCGTTGCCGATAATGCTGCGCTTGAGCTTGCCAAGGTAAAGGATTCGCTTTCCAATGCCGAGGTCGAAGACAACATGTATGCCTCGCGCCTGGAGCAGATCGATGAGCAGCTCGAGGAGGTCACGGCATCGCTTGATAGCCGCCGCAACCGTGCCGAGGAGCTTGAGAGTGCGCTTGAGGCGGCTCGTCAGGCCCAGAGCGATGCACGCGAGGCCACCGAGACGGCGCGCGCTGCCCTCAAGGACCTGCGTGCCCGCGAGAGCGGGGCGCGCAACAAGCTGTCCGAGGTGCGCTCGGAGCTCACTAGCCAAAAGAAGCTCGATGCTCGCATGGCCGACAGCTCGCCGCTCGTAAGCCGTCTGGTGGGCGCGCTGGGCGATGATGTTTCGGGCCGTCTGGGCGATGTGCTTGAGGCACCGCGTGAGCTTGAAGGCCTGGTTGAGCAGCTGCTCGCCGGCGATATCGATGCTCTGTTGTTCGAT
>CALINZ010000184.1 GCA_938045085.1 uncultured Collinsella sp.
CGACCGCGAAAAAGGAAAATGTCACGCCGAAAGAGGCGAACGAGGGTTATGCGGGCGCGCTGCGCGCCATCCGCTCGGCGAACGACCGCATCGCCGACGCCGTGGCGGCCCGCGCCGTCTACGGCTCGCCGTGCATCGTGATCGACCTGGGCACGACGACCAATATCGAGGTCATCGACGCGCACGGTACCTTTGTCGGCGGCGTTATCGCGCCAGGCCTGGCCCTCGGCGCCCGTTCGCTTTCGGCGGCAGCAGCGCGCCTGCCTCAGGTTGAGCCCTCGGCGCCGACACACGTCATCGGCCGCAACACGCGTGAGGCCATGCGCTCGGGCGTGGTTCTGGGCGAGGTGGCCCGCATCGACGGCATGCTCGACATGGTGCTTGCCGAGATGCGCGCGACCAAGGCCGCGGGGGAGGGCGATGTGCCCATCGTCATTACCGGCGACGATGCCAAGGCGCTTGCGGCGCTGGTCGGCCATAGCCTGACGGTCGACGACGCGCTGACGCTGCGGGGCCTCGCCGAGCTCTACCACATCAACCAAAAGCCCCGCCGCGCGTAGCGATGGGGCGGTGGGATAAGCGCCCCTACCTTTCACCTGCTACAATGGGTCAAACTATTGCGATTTCGGAGGTGTCTGGCATGTCGGACGATCTTCATCAAACCGCGTCGGGCAAGCGCCGCGACGTTATTAGCTGGGATGAGTTCTTTATGAGCGTGGCCATCGCCGCGCAGCGCCGCAGTAAGGACCCCAACACGCAGGTGGGAGCGTGCATCGCCAGTACCAACCACCGCATCCTTTCGGTGGGCTACAACGGTACGCCCTCGGCGCTCAACGACGACTTTTTCCCGTGGGGCACGAGCGATGACCCGTTGCAGGACAAGCACAACTACGTGGTGCATGCCGAGGCCAACGCCGTGCTCAACTATCGCGGCTCGCTCAAAGACCTTGAGGGTTCCACGGTCTACGTCACGCTGTTCCCGTGCCACGACTGCGCCAAGATCCTGGCACAGGTGGGTGTGGGCGAGGTCGTCTACCTGGACAATAAGTATGCCGACACCGATGACGGCCGTATCAGCCGCCGCATTCTCGACTCCTGCGGCATCAGCTACCGCCAGGTCATCGTCGATGTCCAGATCGGTACCGGGGGACAGGCTCAGCAGTAGCGCGTGCCAACGCCAGTTGGCGGCAAAACAGCTAAAAGAGCCCCGTCCCAAATTGACTACTCGTGAAAGTCGCGTCCGCGCGCATGGACGGCTCGTGAGCGGGTACATGGCTGTAGTAACATAGCTTCTGTCCGCGGGCGTGCCCGCGTTATTGTGAGAAAGGAGCCCCTGTGGCTGTTAACGAAGAGCTGCTTAAGAAGGTTCTTGAAGAGATTCGCCCCAACCTACAGGCCGACGGCGGCGACATGGAGTATATAGGCGTTGATGACGAGGGCGTCGTCAAGCTGGAGCTTCAGGGCGCCTGTGCCGGTTGTCCCATGAGCGCCCTGACGCTTTCCATGGGCATCGAGCGTATCCTCAAGGAGCACGTGCCCGGCGTTACGCGTGTCGAGCAGGTCAATGCCTCCGGCGAGACCGATGACCTGTACGACGAGTATGCGCCGTTCTAAGAAGTGAAAGCTGCGGGCGATATGCTCCGTATAGACGTCACGCCCGAATATGCGGCTGCGAGCGCAAGGCCCGCGGCCGCATTTGTATGTAGGGAGCAGGGGGACCGATATGCTCAACGACCTCTACCATATGCTTGATCCCGTCGCCATCTCGGCGGGGCCCATCACCATCTACTGGTACGGCTTGGCCTATGTGGTCGGAGCTCTGCTCACGGCGGTCGTCATGTACCGCACGCAGCGCCGTTGGGGTTTTGACATTACGGTCGACGACCTGACGAGTGTCGTGGTCGGCGTGGTCTTTGGCCTCATTATCGGTGCGCGCCTGTTCTACGTCATCTTTTACGGCGACGGCTACTACTGGGCGCATCCGCTCGAGATCTTTGCCACCAATGAAGGCGGCATGAGCTTCCATGGCGGCCTGGTGGGCGGCATCATCGGCGGCGTGCTCGTGTGCCGCATGTATAAGCTCGACGCATGGACTTTGGCGGACCTTGCCGTCATAGGCGCGCCGCTGGCGCTGTGCCTGGGACGTTGCGCCAACTTCGTGAACGGAGAGCTGTGGGGCAAGCCGACCGATCTGCCATGGGGCGTGGTCTTTGGCGGGACTGCGGGCGAGATGCCGCGTCACCCCTCCCAGCTCTACGAGGCATTTCTTGAGGGCATCGTGCTCTTTTGCATTCTGCAGGTGCTCAGCCGCAAAAAGCCGCTACTGCCCCAAGGCACGTTTATGGGCGTCTTTGTGATGGGTTACGGCATCGTTCGCTTTTTGATTGAGTTTGTGCGTGTGCCCGATGCGCAGCTGGGCTATCTGCTGGGCGGCGTCATCACCATGGGTCAGCTGCTGAGCCTGCCGCTCGTAATCGCGGGCCTGGCGCTCATCATCTTTGCTCGTCGCCGCAATCGCCCCCAGCGCATCTACCTCGACGCCTAACCACCAAAACCACCACAAAGGGGACAGGCACCTTTGTGGTGGT
>CALINZ010000185.1 GCA_938045085.1 uncultured Collinsella sp.
TCGCTGTCATCGCTTAACTTTTCGTCCGTTCGCGCGAGCGTGCTTCTTCTGTGACTGCTCATCTCAGGAGTGCTTCTAACACGTGCGTGCTTACGATATAGCAAGTACTTCACACTCGTGATTCGAAAGGAATGACCATGGCTGAGAAGAAGGTTGCCAACGTCATTAAGCTCCAGATTCCTGCTGGTGCAGCAAACCCCGCTCCTCCCGTCGGCCCCGCCCTGGGCGCTGCTGGCGTGAACATCATGCAGTTCTGCCAGGCCTTTAACGCCGAGACGCAGGACAAGAAGGGTGACATCATCCCCGTTGAGATCTCTGTCTACGAGGACAAGTCCTTCTCCTTCATCACCAAGACCTCGCCGGCGGCTCACCTTATCAAGAAGGAGCTGAACCTCAAGTCTGGTTCCGCTAAGCCCCAGGCCGACAAGGTTGGTCAGCTCTCCCAGGAGCAGCTCACCAAGATCGCCGAGATCAAGATGCCGGACCTCAATGCCAACGACATTGACGCCGCCAAGAAGATCATCGCCGGTACCGCCCGTTCCATGGGCGTCACCATCGCTGAGTAGCGATTTCTTATGGTAACGGCGGGTGCTCCGACCGGGGCGCCCGTTAAATGTGTGCAATAGGGCACACGATACGATGTGGGAGGGCTCACGCCCGTTTAACCACAGGAGGTAATGCACATGGCTAAGCATGGTAAGAGCTATAACGCCGCTGCCGAGAAGATCGACCGCGCCACGCTCTACACCCCCCTTCAGGCTGCCAAGCTCATCAAGGAGCTCGACACCGCCAAGTTCGACGAGACCGTCGAGGCTCACTTCCGTCTGGGCATCGATACTCGTAAGGCTGACCAGAACATCCGTGGTTCCATCTCCCTGCCCCACGGCACCGGCAAGACCGTTCGTGTTGCCGTCTTCGCCGAGGGCGAGAAGGCCCGTGAGGCTGAGGCTGCCGGCGCCGACATCATCGGTTCCGACGAGCTCGTCGCCCAGATTCAGAAGGGCGAGATCAACTTCGACGCCGCTATCGCTACGCCGAACATGATGGCCAAGGTTGGCCGCATCGGTAAGATCCTTGGTCCCCGTGGCCTCATGCCGAACCCCAAGCTCGGCACCGTGACCATGGACGTCGCCAAGATGGTCTCCGAGCTCAAGGCTGGCCGCGTTGAGTACCGCGCCGACCGCTACGGCATCTGCCACGTGCCCCTGGGCAAGAAGTCCTTCTCTGAGCAGCAGCTCGTCGAGAACTACGCTGCCCTGTACACCGAGATTCTGCGCGTCAAGCCCTCTTCTGCTAAGGGCAAGTACGTCAAGTCCATCTCCGTGTCTTCCACCATGGGCCCTGGCGTCAAGGTCGATCCCGCTGTCCAGCGTGACTTCCTGGCTGAGTAACTGCTAGTTACTGCCTGAGTACAGCAAGCATTGCTAAAGAAACCCGGTTCTGCCTTGTGCAGGACCGGGTTTCTTGCTATCGCGTCAAAACCACCATAAAGGGGACAGTGTCCCCTTTATGGTGGTTACCAGGGTGTTCTGGCTGTTGAAGACTCGATGGCTTCGTGGCGTTTGAGCTCGCGGCGCATGGTTTGCGAATTGAGCCAGGCTGCCTGCCAGCCACGGATGGGGTAGCGTGTCTGGTCGAGCTCAAACTGCGTATAGCCGCAGGCGTTGATGATCGTCGTTCCACACACATGCTGACGCTCGCGCTGAAAATCGCAACCGTAGCTTTGGTGCACATGCCCGTGCACCATGTAGTCGGGATTCCAGGATTCGAGTGCTGTGTTAAAACACTCGAATCCTCGATGCGGCAGATCGTCCAGATCACCCATACCGGCGGCGGGTGCATGGGTAAGAAGAATGTCGCACCCGCCGACCATCCTAACCTTACGCGACAGCTTACGCATGCGCTTGGACATCTCGCGTTCGGTGTACATGTTGGCGCCGTCGCGATAACGCATGGACCCGCCAAGGCCCGCAATGCGAATCCCTCGGTACGTGTACACGCTGTCCTCTACGCAGATACATCCACCCGGTGCATGACGTGCGTAGCGGTCATCGTGATTGCCGCGCACGTAGATGAGCGGTTTGTTGATGACCGTAACCAAAAACTCAAGATAGTCCGGGTCCAGATCGCCGGCGGACAAAATCAGGTCGACTCCCTCAAAGCGTTCCTTGCGAAAGCACTCCCAAAGGCATCGTTCTTCGGTATCGGCTATGGCAAGGATTTTCATAGGGCAGGGACTTTCGGCTCATCGTCGAGCTGCGGAATGGTGCCTACCACGTTATCCGCCAGCCAATTCATCTCGACAATCTGCGTGCTCGGCAGCGGAGGGAAGCCTTCGATCTGTACCACGCCGTTCTGGCTGTGGAGCTCGCCGCCAAAGGGGTTGATGGATCCCACAACAATGCCGTTGCGGAGCAACTGCACGAGTTTGCGCGTTTGGTAGGGTAGGCCCGGAGCGTAACGGATGTCGATAACGCCGGAGCTCATGCCATACCAGTAGTTGACAGCGCGCACTTGGTTGTCGTCGCTGGTCTCGTCCCACGTGCCGTGAAGAAGGCTGCGAACGATGAGCTCGTAGTAACGGCCCCAGTTCCATACGGGCATGGCGATGCCGGTGACTTTGCCGTCGACCAAGCGGTGAAGCCCGTAGGCCGTTGGGTCTTCGAGCGACTTTGACATGTCAGCGCCGGTCATGACGCTTACGCCTTCGCGGCACATGGCTTCGGCAAGACCACCGGCGGGAACATCGCCCCAGGTGAGGATGACCTGCGCGCGCGGGTCGAGCAGCGAGGCGCCAATCGCAAAGGCGTTGATCTCGCTGAGTGCGCCCGAGGCGAAGACCGACGCGTGGTAACCGATGCGGTGGTTGTCCGCCATGCTGGCCGCAAGGGCGCCCAGCAGAAACTTGGCCTCGTACATCTTGCCAAAGTACGAACGGACGCTTTGATGGGGAAGGCCGATAGAGCAGTTGAGGAACCGAACCCGGGGATACTCAACGGCAGCCCTGAGCGTGTATTCCATCAGGCGGTGCGAGGTCGAGAAGATGACGTTTGCTCCATGTTTGACAGCCGTTTCCACGGCGGCGTAGAACACATCCGGATCGTGACAGTCCTCGAACGCCTCGGTGCGCACGATACCGCCAAAGTGCTCATCGAGATACTGACGCCCTTGGTCGTGCAGGCTGTCCCAGCTCGACGTCGCACAGGGGAACTCATGGATAAAGGCGATGCGCAGGGGGTTGGCCGTCGAGTAGACGGTCTTGCCCATAAAGAAGTTGAGCACGCCAGAGGTGGACTTGGCGGGCGTCTCCTCCTCGTCGACGCTCGGTGCTTCGACAAGATCGACCTTGTCCTCGTCATTTTTGCCGGCAATGACCAGCTCGCGCCAGATCTTGCACAGGCGGTTTACGACGATATCCGTTGGCGTATCCAGCAGGCGGTCCTGGTTGTACACATTGAGGTAGACGAGCATGGCGTCGGCGGGCGTAATGTCCAGGTGATCGCCGCCTGCGCGAAGGTAGGCACGCTTAAAGAGCAGGAAAGTGTGGCGCAGGTAGTCGACCTTTTTCTGCGGCCATTTTTCGATAAGGTTCTGACCGAGCATCTTCGCGAGCGTTTCGTAGCTTCCCTCACGCGAGAACTCGCCGTACAGGCGGCTTTCGACGGAATCCCATGTGCCGGGGTAGAGACGGGTGACCTTGGCCGAAACCGTCGGGGCGTCTAGGAATTTGAGGACACTGACGCGTTTGTTGCCTTCTTGGACATAGAACTGATGCATGAACTCGGTGACGATGACGGGGTCGCGATAGCCCTCGGTCACCTGGATGTCGTAGAGGTTGGACCACTTGCGGGCGAACTCGGTGCTAAACGGAAGCAGGGGCATAAAGTTACACGAAAAGGCGGACTGACGGCCCTTGGTGACCGTGCCGACGACCATTTCGAGCGGAATATCCCGCAGGCCGACATTCTCTCGCTGACCTAAGGGGAGCTGAGCAACCAAGCTATCGAGGTCCGTAAGGTATGGATGCTCGCTTTGGCTAATGGCGCGTCGACGTCCTTGCTCGCCGCGCTTGCGTGCTTGACGATAGGCCTCTTCCATAATGTTGCTCCCTTAGTCGTTTAAACAACTATATGAACCATGGTACCACGAATGAAAACCACTACAAAGATGCCTGACCCCTTTGCGGTGGTTTAGGCGATGATGGGGGCGATGGCGCGGATGCAGGCGTCGGCAGCGGTGAAAGTGGTGCTGTCGTCGCTGACGATAAAGATGATCTTTCCTTTGATGCCAAAGTCGCCGATTTCGCTAAAGAGCACGTAGGGCTCTTTGTCAAAGCCCGAGATGGGCGAGACGGCCGTTTTGGTTGCGCTCGTGAGCTCGTCTGCCAGCACGTCAAGGGAAGCCCACTTAGACGTGTCCTTTACGGCAACGGGCACGGCCACGCGTCCAAAGGGCATCAAATGCACGAGCGTGTTCTTGGAGATGTTGGAGTTGGGCACAATGATGGTCTGTCCACAGGCATCCTCAATCGTTGTATGACGCCAAGTGATGTCTTGGACCACGCCGGATACGCCGCCGACCTCGATATTGTCGCCGGGTTTGATGATGCCCATAAAGGTCACTTGCATGCCGCCGATAAGGTTTGACAGCGTGTCCTGAAAGCCGAGCGAGATGGCGATGCCGCCGACGCCAAGAGCGGCGACGAGCGCGTTTGCGTTAATGCCAAAGCAGTTGTCGAGGATAAAGCTGCCGCCAATCATCCAGATGACGGCGCGCGCGATGTTGATGAAGATACTTGATGCCGGAAGCGGGTTATCGTCACGGTTAAGCAGATGGTTCAGGGTCTTGGATACGACCTCGGCGGCGACGGCGGTGCCTATCGCCAAGATGACGGCCCAGATGATGTTGTGGACCCACCGTTGCTCAAAGAAATGAAGAATCGGCTCAAACAATTCCATGTAGGGAAAACCTCCTTATGATCGTCCAACCATGATACCCACCAAGAAGCCCGTCCGATCACATCGGACGGGCCGATAACTTGAGATGGGGTGGCCGCGGTGGCGTAAGCTGGGG
>CALINZ010000186.1 GCA_938045085.1 uncultured Collinsella sp.
CTTACCAAGACGAATGCCGGGCTCCTGTTTGCGCCCGTCGGCGTGATCAGGAGACAGCGACTTACTTCTCTCTTTTTATTTACTTTTGTTCGATCAAGGAGATCATCATGAGCCAGTTTATCAACAATCCCGAGCACACCTTTGGTTTCGACACCCTGCAGCTGCACGTTGGCCAGGAGAGCGCCGATCCTGCATCCGACTCCCGTGCCGTGCCTATCTACCAGACCACGAGCTATGTGTTCCGCAACTCCCAGCACGCTGCCGACCGCTTTGGTCTTGCCGACGCCGGTAACATCTATGGCCGTCTGACCAACTCCACCCAGGGCGTCTTCGAGGATCGTATCGCCGCACTCGAGGGTGGCGTGGCAGGTCTCGCCGTCGCCTCCGGTGCCGCTGCCATCACCTATGCCCTGCAGGCTCTTGCCCAGGCCGGTGACCACGTGGTGGCTCAGAAGACCATCTACGGTGGCTCCTACAACCTGCTGGAGCACACGCTCTCCCAGTTTGGCGTCGAGACCACCTTCGTCGATGCCCATAACCTGGAAGAGGTTGAGGGCGCCATCAAGGACAACACCACGGTCATTTACCTCGAGACGCTTGGCAACCCCAACTCCGACATCCCCAACATCGACGCCATCTCCGAGATCGCCAAGAAGCACGGTCTGCCGGTTGTCGTCGACAACACCTTCGGCACCCCGTATCTGTTCCGTCCGCTGGAGCATGGTGCTAACATCGTTGTCCACTCCGCAACCAAGTTCATCGGCGGCCACGGCACCTCGCTGGGCGGTGTGATCGTCGATGGCGGTAACTTTGACTGGAAGGCGAGCGGCAAGTATGCGCAGATCGCCGAGCCCAACCCCTCCTACCACGGTGTTTCGTTTGCCGAGGCTGCCGGTCCCGCCGCCTTCGCAACCTATGTCCGCGCTATCCTGCTGCGTGACGAGGGCGCCTGCATCAGCCCGTTCAACGCCTGGGCGCTGCTCCAGGGCACCGAGACTCTGTCGCTGCGCGTCGACCGCCATGTCGAGAACACCAAGAAGGTCGTTGAGTTCCTGACCGGTGACAGCCATGTTGCCAAGGTGAACCACCCGAGCCTGCCTGAGCACCCCGATCACGAGCTCTACAAGCAGTATTTCCCCAACGGCGGTGCCTCGATCTTTACCTTTGAGATTAAGGGCGGCCAGGAGGCAGCTTGGAAGTTCATCGATCATCTGCAGGTGTTCTCGCTGCTCGCCAACGTGGCTGACGTCAAGTCGCTCGTCGTGCACCCGGCTACCACCACGCACTCCCAGCTCTCTGCCGAGGAGCTCGCCGAGCAGAACATCACGCCCTCCACGATTCGTCTTTCCATCGGTACCGAGAACGCCGAGGATATCATTTGGGATCTGAATCAGGCCTTCGCCGCGCTGGACGAGTAAGGCGACTTGTGCAAGGACCCCTTGCAACTCGATAGGTATAACTGCAGAAAATGCCTGCTCAAGGCGCCTGTGCGAACAATGGTTGCGCAGGCGCCTTTTTTGCATAGAGAGGGTGCAAAAACAGGGTTTTTGACACGCTTTATGCATTTGAGTTGTGGAAAACTCCTGTTGAGAGGATGTGAGTTTTACGCAAATGACGTGCACCTTTTGAGAAAAACCGCAGGTCGCGATTTGCTCGGGGTACTATGCAGCGCGATTGAATCACACACAGCTCAAACGTAGCAAAAACGCACTACGGAGGTTTCCAGCTACATGAGGATCGATTCACGAAAACCGAAGGCCGCCGCCCTTTCTGCCACGCTTGCCGTGGCGCTTTTGGTGGGTGCCGGCGTAACCGAGGCCCACGCGGCGACGCTGTCCGACGCGGTTGGATCCACGCCCTCCGAGACCACGTTGATGCAGCCCGTCGATTATCGCGGCGACGGTTTTGGCTCCATGCAGGAGTGGAACGCCTCCATGGAGGCCAAGCGCGACTCTTTGGAAGTTCGCGCTCAAATTATCATGAACATGTATGGTGACTATGCCACCGATGACGAGCGTGCCGTGCTTCAAGAGTGCATCGACGGCGCGGGCAGCCTTTTGACGATGGAGGGGGTCGACGCTAAGTCGGTCGAGCTCGATGAGCTGCGCACGACGCTCGAGGATGCTAAGCGCGAAGCGCTCGAGGCTGCGGCCGCCGAGGCAGAAGCCGCCGAGGCCGCCCAGGCTTCATATAGCAACGCAGGCTACGGGCCGTCCTATACGGCAGCTGCGTATTATGCGAATGGTTCGGGACTGACGCGTTCGAGCGGCGTCAATAACTATAACGGCCGCCGCGAGACTTATTACAGCAGCAACGTGTTGTATCACCACCGCACGGGCGAGTGGACGCAGGATTCCGAGGGCTTTTGGCGCGATTCTGATGGTTACTACGTCGTGGCCGCGGGCGATAAGGCTCAGGGCTCCACGTTTACCGGTTCCAAGGGTGAGTGCAAGGTCTATGATTCGGGCTGCGCAGCCGGAACTACCGATTATTACACCGGTTGGTAATCTGCCATAAGCCAATAGGACATGACAGGCGGGCGTCTTTACCGAGCCTTTGGGCAACGTAAGGGCGTCCGTCTTTTGTGCGTGCTTGAGTTAACAGAGCGCTTACCGTGGCAGTACGCCGCGCATATGGGCGCGGGGCACACTAAGTTATGAGAAACAAAATCTTTCTCGTGGAGGAAGTGGTCCCATGAACGCTCGAGATGTCGCTATTGCCGTCGTTGCCCTTTTAATCGGATGTCTTGGTCCGACGGCGGCGTTAGCTGCCGGCCTGCAGTCCGCTACGGGCGCCGCTCCTGTGGTTGTGGGCGCCTTGATTGCAGCGGCCCTGCTGGGAGGCGCCGGCGTGCTACTTTGCCGCGATGACGAGGAAGAGGTTCCAGAATCGCAACGCTAACTGTTGTGAGATTGGCAGCCGGTCATAGACGAAGATGAAAGCCGCCGCGGGGGAACGGTTCCCTTGCGGCGGCTTTGCTGTTAAGGCTGTTGAATGCGGTGCGTTGGCGCTACCAGCTTTTCTCGATATCGCGGATGCGCCGATAGAGCCAATCGTTTTGCGGCACTTGGATATCGTGTTTGGCTGCGAGGCGGCAGATGGTGCCCGCGAACTCCTCGACTTCGGTTTTTCGTTGTGCGATGCGGTCCTGCGCCATCGAGGGCATACCGGCGGGGTCGATTCCCTCGATGAGGTGCACCATCTGCGTCAGGTCTGCTTCGGTCAGCTCAAGGCCCTCGGCGTTAGCGACCGCAAGCGTTTCGCGCATGGCGGAAACAAAGCAGCGACGCTGCTCGGAGCCCGGTTCCGTGGCGCTTCCGTAGGTCCCGCCGTACGCCATACAGGTCTGGTTGATGCCATCGTTGAGCATGAGTTTGGCCCACATGCGGTGCGCAATGTCGCTCTCGACGGTATGGGCGATGCCGCAGCGTGTGTAGAGCTCGTCGATGGCGGTGACGGTTGCGGGCTCGGTGCCCGCTGCCGCGCCAAAGCGAATCTCGCCCGCATTGGTAAAGGTGAGCGCGCCGTCGAGGAACACGGCATCCATGCCCTGGCAAATACCAAGAACGGTATGCTTCCAGCCAAAGCGCTCGGCAATCTTTTGCTCGCTCGTAATGCCGTTGCACAGCGAGGCGATGAGCGTGTTGGGTCCCACGACGCGCTCCATAGTCTTGAGTGCTTGGTTGAGTCCCGTCGTCTTGACCGTGAGAATGACCAGATCGGCGGGCGTCGCCTCGCTGACGCGCACGGACTTGAGTGCGCAGGGCTCGTCGTTGACCGTAAGGGCGTCGCCTGCGTGACGCTCGAAACGGGCGTCGTCCATAATGTATTCGACGGCATCGTTGCCGAGCGTCTTGGCAATCATGCTGCCATAGAGTAGGCCGACGCCGCCCTTGCCGATAAAGGCAACCTTGTTGATCTGCATGTGAATCATCTCCTCACAAAAAGGCGCCCGCGTGCGGGGCGCCTGGTGGATTGTATGCCGCTGGAGCGTGTAGCGTGCACCGGAGGCGGAAATTAGAAGAACAAACGCATGGGAACTTATGCCGCGGGGCAGATGGCAAAAACGCGTGCGGGATATCCAACGCCATCGCGCACCTTGGGGAAGGTGCAGAAGATGACGGCGCCTGTGGCGGGAAGCTCGTCCAGATGGTCCATGACCTCGATCTTTTCATCGGGCTTTTTGCTGATGATAAAGCGGTGCCGTGGCAGCTCGATTTCTGCTGCGTTACGATACGTTCTCGATTGCGATTCCACGATGTTTCGGCCGCGTGACCATTGTGTTTCGCCTTGCCGAGCGCTGATGGCGAAGGGAGGGTCCGTGCAATACCGCGTTGACCCCAAAAGTGGTAACCGAATATCTGCTCTGGGTCTGGGCTGCATGAGGTTTCCCGGTGCGCCGGGACGCCCGGATGCGAAGACAGCCGACGCCATCATCTCCCGTGCGGTGGAGCAGGGGATTAACTACCTGGACACGGCCTATCTCTATCCCGGCAACGAGGCTTGCGTGGGCGCTTCGCTTGAGCGCCTAGGCCTACGCGACCAGGTTTTGCTCGCGACCAAGCTGCCGCATGCTTCGTGCAAATGCGCGGAGGATTTTGACCGGTTCTTCGACGAGCAACTGCGCCGCCTGCGGACCGACCATATCGACTATTACCTCATGCACAACATTACCTCGCCCGCCCAGTGGGAACGTGTGGTGGCGTTGGGCATCGAGGACTGGATCGCGCGTCAAAAGGCGGCGGGGCGCATTCGCCAGATTGGTTTTTCGCATCACGGCAGCGCGGCGGATTTCCTGACGATGCTTGACGCATATGACTGGGATTTTTGCCAGATCCAGTACAACTATGCCGGCGAGCGTTACCAAGCGGGAACGGCAGGACTCATGGCAGCCGCCGAGCGCGGGCTCGCGGTGTTTGTGATGGAACCGCTTTTGGGTGGACGCCTGGCGGGCAAGCTGCCCCCGCGGGCCCGCGCCTTATTCGATGACGTACGCGATTCGTACCTGAAGACGCCGGCTGCTTGGGGCCTTTCGTGGGTGTGGAACCATCCTCAAGTCACGATGCTGCTTTCGGGCATGACCGATACCGCGCAGGTGGACGAGAACGCGGCATTGGCGGATCGTGCACTGCCGGATTCGATGACGACAGAGCAGCTCGATACCATCGCACGTGTGCTGAGAGAGTTTGAGAAATCGAATCGCGTGCCCTGTACGGGGTGCGGCTACTGCATGCCGTGCCCCAAGGGCATCAATATTCCCGGCTGCTTTGGCGCCTACAACGCGAGCTACGCGCATAGTTGGTTTACGGGGCTGTCTCAATACTTTACGGCGAGCGCGGTGCGGACGAACGAGCCCAAGCTGGTGAGCAATTGCGCCAAGTGCGGCAAATGCGCACGTCACTGCCCGCAGCACATCGATATTCCCGAGCGTCTCGACGATGTGCGCCGACGTTTCCAGCCTGGCCCCGTAACGGCCGCGCTTAAAGCCTTTTGCAAAACGCGCTCCTGATGCCCCTTTGATAACTTGCGGTGGAATAGTTCCTGTTTGCGGCAGAATAGGGCTTAAACAGGAATTATTCCACCGCAACTGAAGGGGGCTGTCGTGGGCCATCGGGATTCATGTGATGATTTGCGTGAGGTTCGTTGGGGCGTTTTGGGCGCCGGACACATTTCGCATCGATTTGCATCGTCGCTCAAGGAGGTGGACGGGGCACGGCTGGTGGCTGCGGCCGGCCGCACTCCTTCGCATGTTGAGGAGTTTTGCAGGGCGTTTTCGATTGATACCGCGCACAGCTATGCCACGGCTGACGACAGCGGCGATGCGGCTTATGATGCGCTGATTGCCGACCCCGATGTCGACGCAATTTACTTGGCTCTTCCACATGGCATGCATGCGCATTGGGCCTGTCGGGCACTGCGCGCAGGAAAGGCCGTGCTGTGCGAAAAGCCGGCCGTTTTGAATGAAGAAGAGGCCCATGCAATCGCCTCCGTTTCCCGTGGGTGCGGTGTGCCGTTTATGGAGGCGATGAAAAATCGGTTTTGTCCGATGCATACTCGCGTGAAGGGCTTACTTGCGTCGGGCAAGCTCGGCCGTATCGTCTCGATCGAAAGCGTGCAAAAACTCGATTATGGTGAGCCCCCTTCGAGTTATCTGCTTGATCCGTTGCAGGGTGGCTGTCTATATGACATGGGCTGCTATGCGGTCGGGTGGTTTGAGGATCTGCTTGCGGGTGCGTGCGATGTTTCGT
>CALINZ010000187.1 GCA_938045085.1 uncultured Collinsella sp.
TTTGGTAGTCATGGACGCTCTTGGCCGGCTAATTGTTTGAGGAGACCTTTGGATTATGGCTGTTTGACGCCTCTGGAAAGGTTTCCGAGAGGGCTGTGGTCAAAAAAGGGCAAATATGAGTACTGCTACCTGTTTAGTAGCAGCGATTTTGATCACTTCAGGAACTATTCAACGTTCCACTCGTCCGCAGACGACGTTATTTCTCCTCATATGTTCAATAAAAGTAGCTCTTAATGGGAACAAATCTCATCAGGAGCTACAATTTATAGCAAATAAATGCAACCATAATGGCAACAGTACTCATATTTGCCCTTTTTTGACCACGACCCTCCAGAATAGTCGCTGAGAGCGACACTAAATGACAAAATCCGACACTTGAACGTTCTTATATGAGTAGCCATTGAAGGACACCTAACGACTACTCCCATTCGCGACACACTGTGTCGCGAATTAAGCTGGCCCCATTACCGAAGACCAGTGAGAGCTCCTGCCCAGAATCTCAATAGCTTAATAAAGGGCTCCCCTCCGGAAGTTCAATGAGCATCCAAATTCCAAGCTGAAAAGCAAAGGAGTATCGAAGCCGTCAATGCTCATTTCCTATCGAACAGGCAGGTCAAAACAAGCTAATTAGCCCGATGAACTGCTTGTATTTTTGTCTACAAAATTGTATACAAAAAGAGAATCCGAGAACCGGCGCTCGACATTATGTCGATCGATAGGAGGCGCCATGGATGCTAAGCAGCTCGAAAAGATGATGGGGTTTGCTCCCGGAGAGTTGAAGAAAGCCGCGGAAGCCTACGAAAAAGATGAGTGGCCGAAAGGTCACACCATCAAGTTGGGAAGGCCACCAATCTCCGATGAGCCGAGCGTCGTTATATCAGCACGTGTGGGCGAATCGATTCTTGAGGCGTTTGACGAAAAAGCCAAACGCCATGGGCAAACACGCACGGAGCGGCTCAGAGAGCTCATTACACTTGATGCACTGATTGCCTAGGCCCGCTCCCCCGTCGGACCCAAACATGTACACCAGCATCCAAAGTCGACATTTTTCGACATCTTTGGATGCTGGTGTACATGTTTTTGCTACATAGTCGTTGGGGACGTCCTTAAATGACCAGTCGTTAAAGAACGCCCCCGATGACTAGTTAGCCGTGGAAGCGAGCTGTGGGTGCAAGCGGCTGTTCACGAAAGACGCGCTCGACGGCAGCACGGTACTCGTCGACCTTTTTGGTCTTGCGTACGAGTTTGTGAACGGTAGCGGGGTCGGCGAAAGCGCACTTGGCGTAGAACCACCACTCCTTCATACGAAAGACCGCGTTACCGCCAATCTCTTCTGCATAGGCCGCAAACAGCGTGTCGTGGAAACGCTGCAGTTCGGCTGCCGTTGCAGCAGGGCCGCCCTTGACCATGCGAGCCAGAGCGGGGTTCGCGAGCAGGCCACGCCCCAACATCACATGGCGCGTGCCGGGATAGGCCTCCACCAGCGCGTCCATATCCTCAAGATCAAAAATGTCACCGTTATAGGCCACGGGGAACGGCGCACGCTCCAGCGTCTCGCCATAAAACTCTTTGCGCGGCAAGCCCGTATAGCGGTCCTTCTGTACGCGCGGATGCACGATCAGCTCTGCCAACGGCATGCGGCAATACAGATCGAGCACGCGCTCGTATTCGTCGTCATTCTCCAGCCCCAGCCTGGTCTTTACCGACACCGGCAACGGCGACCGCTCGCACACATCGCTTAAGAACGCCTCGAGCTCGTCGAGATTGCGCAAGAAACCCGAGCCCTTGCCCTTGGCGACAACCGTTCCCGAAGGGCAACCCAAGTTGAGATTGACCTCGCGGTAGCCCATGTCGGCGAGCACCTGTGCCGCCCACACAAACTCGTCCGCGTTCTTGGACATCAGCTGAGGCACCACGTTGAGCCCCTGGTTATTGGCAGGATCGATCTCCTTAAACGCCTTGCCGCCAAAGCGGTTTCCCACCCGCGGCGGCGGCAAAAACGGCGTGTAATAGCAATCGAGCGCACCGAAGCACTCCGCATGCACGCGACGGAACACATGCCCGGTAATCCCCTCCATAGGGGCCAGCGAAAGGATCATCTACTCTTCTCTCATATCAACACAACAAAGGGGCCGTCCCTTTGTCACATGCATTATGCCTTGCGCTTCAGGCGATTCACAAGGAAGAGGTAGCTACTGAACGATGACCACCCTCCAGCCGCACCCCATACAACGAGGTTTAATACTTTTCCCGAGAAGTGAACGAGTGAAAACGGGCCCCCGAAGCATCGGCACTTTCGAGATGCAATTTCCTGCGGTTTTGCCAGCCAAATCCTGCGGGTTTGACGTCTAAAAATGTCGATGCTTCGGAGGTCCAAGTATGGCCGTTCACTTCTCGGAAAAGTATTAGACCTCGATTTACATGCCACTCAATGTGACAAAGTGGCTGCTCCTTTGTCACATTCGATGAAAAAGGGCACCGATGTTAGTCGATGCCCCAAAGCGGCTGCAGGTTAAGCCCTACAGCGTATGTCTAAGACGAATCGAACTATTCGTCCCAGGAGAGGTTCTTACCAGTCTTTTTTGCCAGCAGCAAGAACAGGCCGATAATAACGTTGCATGCGATGCAGAAGATGAAGACGCCCTGGAAGGAGCCGACAAGCTCATAGACCTTCATCATAACGGGCATGCCAAAGGCGCCGACGATATAGCCCACGGAGCAGATCAGCGCGAAGATGCGACCGAAATCGCGGGAGCCAAAGACATCCATAACCAAAACGGTCAGGGCAGTGCCAGCGATGACGTACATTACGTCGTTCACGCCTGCTGCGAGGATGCTGAGCGTCGAGTTGCCGCTGCTCATCATGAGCATGACAAAGGAGAGGATGGAGACAGCGAGCCAGCCCAGAATGGCCTTCGTGCTGCCGAACCTATCGCAAGTGGTGCCGACGATCGGATTGAGGAACAGATCGAAGAGCGATGCAGCGGATACCATGAAGCCGCCCACCATGGGGCTAAAACCAACCTCGGAAGCATACGTCGGGAAGAGCTGGTTCATGCAGCAAGTGAGCTGAACGAGACAGAGGAAGCCGATGCAGAAGAAGAAGGCAGGCGACTTAATGGCGCGCGCATAGCTAACGCCACGCGTGCTATCCTCGGTCGTCTCCTCGGTCTCGGTGACCGTCTCGCCCTCGACGTAGCCATAGGGCAGCATGCCCTTGTCCTGAGGCTTATAGCGAATAATCAGGACGGAAGCGGGGAGAATGAGCACGGCGGAGACGCCAGCGAGCACCAGATAGCCAGTCCTCCAGCCAGCGGCCTCGATGACAGAGGTGATGACGGGGCTCATGATGAGCATGTAAATCGAGTTCACTGCCCAAGCGAGACCGATTGCCAGGCCACCAGATTTTTTGAACCACTGGTCAATAACGTCGGACATGGCGACGCCGGTGGTGAAGGCGAAGCAAACGCCAATCAGGGCGCCAGCGGCGATGAACATCCAGACTTCGGTGTAGAAGGCCATGCCTGCGCCGGCAGCAAGCAAAATAAGCTCGACAACGGGGAGCCAAACCTTGCCAACGACCTTGGGAATGAGTTTTCCGACAAACGGAAGAGCTGCCGCAAGACCAATGAGCGTTGCGGTGAAGTAATACGAGAAGATGGAATAGTCAAACCCGAACTCCTCGCACACGGGTGCGACGAAGGAGCCCGCGATGACGCTATAGGATCCGGTCGTGCCGGCAGACATAAGGCCGAGCGCGATTACGAGAACCCATGCGTAAACCTTGCTGCTCTTTAACTTTGCATTTTCCATTGATACAGCTCCTAGAGACCCAGAAGGGCACACATAACGGCCTTGATGGTGTGCTGACGGTTCTCTGCCTCACGGAAGATGACCGAAGCGTTGGCCTCAAAGCACTCGTCGGCAATCTCAAAGCCCTCGGTGATGATTTCGCGATGGAGGTCGTTCTTGCACTGGTCGAGGAGCATTTTGCCGACACGGTGATCTGCGTTATGGACAGAGGGAAGCTCATGCATGCAGAAGATGTCGGGATTGTTGGTGCGCTTGCACAGCTCGCTGGTGACGCGATAGGGGTACAAAGACTCGGCATCGCCCAGCCAGGAGTTGTAGTCGTCGGGATCCAGAACCTCTTCGCCGCACTCGGGGTTGATGTAGCGCCACTCCTCGGTAACGATAACGTCAACGCCATCCAGGGCATCGAGGTCAGAGGTGATGGTAAAGGTCCTATTGGGAGCGTACTTGGCGTAGCAGGCCTCCACCTCTTCGATCATTTCCTTGCACATCTGATGACGGAGGTCGTCGGGGCCGATGGCGAGGAAGTCCATGTCGAGCATAGCGCACAGACGGCCATACCACACCGGGGCGCCGGCGCAGTTGCCAACGAAAGCCATCTTCTTGCCGCGGCTCGTACGCAAACCGCCCCATTGCTCTTCCATCGTAAGAGCGTCAGCGAGCATCTGAGTCGGGTGATCGCCGAGAGTAAGGGCATTGATGACCGGGATGTCAACCAGGTCGGCGACGTCATAGAGGAACTGCTCGTCCTTCTGTGCGCGATAGACGATGAGATCATACATGCCGTTAAAGACGCGCATGGCGTCCTTGACGGTCTCGCAGTCACCCATGTGGGAGTTGGTCAGATAAGTGAAGCCCATGCCCAAATCGTTGCAGGAGGTCTCGAATGCGCAACGAGTACGGGTCGAGCCCCACTCAAAGTTGGCGAGGACGTTTTTGCCGGGGAAGTAGCGCTGGTCGACACCAGACTTCTTCTGAGCCTTAAGGTTCCAGGCAAGATCGATGAGATAGCGGAAATCCTCGGAGGAGAGATCATGGATGTTGATGTAGTCGCGACCGCGGAGGCTGTTGTTCATGCCTATTTCCTTTCGAATTATTATCAAAATTATTGTTGAATGTGTCCCCGAGGAAAACACGGATATCCCTCGGGGAGCGGTACATGTGGCGCCTAAGCCAAAGAGCGCAGGCTCTAAGGCTCACTAACGACTGGCCGCCACGTCCTTAGTCCAGCAGTGCACGCCGCCGCCGGACAGGTTAAGCGCGAGGGAATCAATCATGATGACCTTGCGATCGGGGAAGCAGCTCTCAAGAACTGCCTTGGCCTGCTCATCCTTCTCTTTCACGACCTCGCTCATGCCCTCGTGGTAATAACGCTGGCCAAGAACGACGCCGTTGCAAATCAGGAAGTTGCAGTAGCTCGCTGCGGCGTAGAAGTGGACGGGGCCCTCGGGCCAGGGGGTGCCATCCATAAACTTGCCGCCCATTTCGTCGATGAAGCCCTTATAGAGCTCGTAATCTTCATCGCCAGGGGCGATAACGACTTCAATAGGCTCGGCGGTGGGCATACGAACGATCTCGAAGGGCTTGCCCTCCCAGTCCGTTTCGTTGCTCAGGATCTCGTAGGCTGCCTCAATGCGGCGACGAGACTCTGCTCCAGCCTTGCTCGAGGCTGCCTCTTCATCGGACACCTCGGCAAGAAGAATCTTGTTCGGAGTGATAAAGCGACACATCTCATCAATGTGAGCTGCAAAGCTCATGCCAAAGACGGGAGTTCCGTCTTCCTTCTCGTCGAGGATGCCCAGTCGATAGTCGTCGTCCTCGAGCATAGGCTGCGGAAGCCAGATAACCTTGTTGAGGTTGTAGATGCGCTTATACTCGGCCTCTATTTCCTCTTTCGTGAACTCGGGATTACGCTTGCGGCATTCCGTGTCCTCGATGGCGATCAGAGTGCCGTGACCGTCAAACTCGCGGTCGCCGCCCTCCGAAACCATTTCGGAATTGACGATATCGAAGCAACCGAGCGCAACCGCCATGTGAACGGCTGCCTTACGTGCGGACTGGCACTCCGGGGAGTTCTTGTCCCACACGCCGTAATAGGTCCAAGCGGGGTTGACCATATAAGAATGGCCCTTGTCGTCGACCATGATGCTGGGACCGTTGTCGCGGACATAGAAGTTGGAGTCTTCGAACTGCGTGATCTCGATGCGATCGAGATCAACCCCCTCCTCCTTCAGGCGCGAGCAAGCCTCCTCATAGGAGCCGGGGGTGCCGCAATTGAGGTTGACCGTAACGTCGCCATACTCTTTCATTATCTTGACTAAAGACTGTATGCCTTTAGACTGGTATCCGTCATCGTTTGTAATCAAAATTCTCATATACGCTACAATTTTTTACAAAGATAATTAATCTTATCTCAACTTTTGTATTGGTTT
>CALINZ010000188.1 GCA_938045085.1 uncultured Collinsella sp.
AGCTGGGCGTGGTGCCGGTCGTCAACGAGAACGATACCGTCACCGTCGATGAGATCAAGTTTGGCGACAACGACACACTGGCGGCGCTTGTGAGCTGTCTGGTTTCTGCCGATCTGTGCGTGACGCTCTCGGACATCGATGGCCTTTATACTGCCAATCCGCATGAGGACCCCACGGCCGAGTTTGTTCCTGTCGTGCATAAGATCGATGCCAAGATTATTGCCTCGGCGGGTGATTCTTCCACATCGGTGGGCACGGGCGGCATGATCACCAAGATTCGCGCGAGCCGCATCCTGATGACGGCGGGGATTCAGAGCGTGATTTGCTCGGGTGAGGAGCCCGATGCGCTCGTGCGCCTCGCCCGCGGCGAGAGCGTGGGCACGCTGTTCGATCCGCCGGCGGAGCGTCTGGACATCGCACCCCGCAAGCTGTGGATCGCGCTGGGCGACAAGGCACATGGGTCGGTGACGGTTGATGATGGTGCTGCGAAGGCGCTGGTTAGCCGTGGCTCTTCCTTGCTTGCGGTGGGTATTCGCGAGGTCGATGGCCAGTTTGCCGAGGGCGATGTGCTCGATGTATGCGATCCGAGCGGCATGGTTGTCGCCCGCGGTATCGCCGAGGCCGATTCGGATGTGTTGGAGCTCGCCGCCGGACGCCGTCAAGACCAGATTGCCAGCAACCGCCTGCTCGCTAACCTGGCCGAGAAGCCGGCGATCCATCGAGATAATTTGATCGTCTTCGCCTAACGGGTCGACGCTGCGCGCCGCCCAGAGCGACAATTTGTCATTCAAAAGGTGAGGCATGACCATCAGGTCTATGCCTCACCTTTTTCATGCCAACTTGTTCGCTCTGGGCGGCGCTCGCTTCTTTTGTTCGACCTACGATTTACAGCCACTCGCTTAGGGGCGTTTTCGCTTTTCGTCCTCTTTCTGCAATGACTTCATTAACCTGGCACTTGGGGACGTTCTTTTTGTGCCGGCAGGTGGGGACACTCCTTTGCTAGAAGATCTGGCGCAGGTCTCCGCGGTTGAGGGCTTCGTCGAAGAGGTGCTTGAACACCACGCTGCCGTGCAGGCCGTCGTGCTCGAACTCGTTGGTCACCCAGGCATGCGAGTTGCCCACGCGGCTGAGCGTATCGAGCTGCAGGCTCGAATCCACGTACATGTCGTCGAAATACACCGCGGCCTGGAGCGGCACCTCGTTGCAGGCCAGGCGCTGCGGGTCGTAGATCTTGTCCCAGCTGGTGTCTTCCATCAGCAGGTCCATGGCGGGCTTAAACGGCTTAAGCTCGGGCATCTGCTCGAACATCCACGGGAACATGGCCTCGCCGGTAAACATGAGCGGGCGCGCGAGGGTGTCGAACTCGGCGCGGTGTGCCTTCTCTTCGGCCGCGGCCCAACCAATGGGCATAGTGTCGCCGTCGGCGTATATGAACTCCTGCAGCGTCCAGTACAGCGGATTCGTGCGCGTGTTGGTGCGCTCGAAGGCGCGCATCAAAAAGCTGTCAGATACCGAGGCGCCGCAGGTCAGCGTGCCGTCGCCGTCAACAAAAGCGTGATCGATAATCCAATGCATGCGCTCAAAGCTCGGCTTCATGCCAAAGTCGCTGCCCATGAGCTGTAGGCGCTCGACCGTCATCGGCGAGCCGTCGGGCAGCACGGGCTTCTGAGCCTCGAGCGCATCGGCCAGGGCTGCCACGCGCTCGACGTCAGCGGGGTAGCGGTCATAATACTGCTGCGTCTTGGCGGCCATACGCGGGAAGGTGTGCGCGTAGACCTCGCTTGCGCTCGCCGGCGCGTGGGGGATTCCGCCACAGGTAAAGCTCGCCGCCACGCCCTCGGGGAAGAGCGACAGGTAGCTCAGCGTCAAAAAACCGCCGTAGCTTTGGCCGAGCGTGACCCACGGCTTGCCGCCAAAGCCCACTAGGCGCAGGTACTCAAAATCGCGCACGATGGAGCTGGCGAGGTGGCGCTTGAGGAAGTCAGCCTGCGAGCGTGCGGCATCGGAGCTGGCCGCCGCCGCGCGCTCGCCCAGTGCGGCAATCGTGCGCCCGTCTACACAGCTGCTGCGCCCGGTGCCGCGCTGGTCGGGCAGGACGACGCGGAAGTGCTTGACGGCCTCCTCGATCCAGCCGTCGCTTGTGGGCGACAGCGGACGTGGGCTCTCGCCGCCGGGGCCGCCCTGCAAAAACAGGAGCAGCGGCAGATCGTCGTTGATGCGGTCGGGCGCGCAAACCACGCGGTAGAAGAGCTTGATGCTCTCGGGCGCGCCGGCGATGGGTGCCGGCATAGCGCCGCGGCGCATGGTACTGCCGACGGCCAGGAGCATCGGCTCCAGGCCGCGCCAGTCAAGGGGGACGTCGATGCTGTGGTCCTCGACGTAAAGGCCGGGGACGTGGTACGAAGTGATGAGGGTCATGTGAGTCTTCCGTTCGTTGCGGTGTTTCGGGTTGACCAATTCTACCGCCGCGGGCGAGGCCATGCGCAAATCGGCTACCATGGTTGCAAACTTCTAGGAGAAAGGGCCGCCCATGTCGGTCGATATAGCCACGTATGTCCACGATCTTGCCGTTGCCGCCAAGGCAGCGTCGGCCTCGCTTGCCACGGCGAGCGATGAGCAGCGCCAGGAGGCCGTGCGCGCCATGGCCGCAGCACTGCGCAACGGTGTCGACTCCATCATCGCCGCCAACGAACTCGATATGTCTGCCGCGCGCGATGCGGGTACCTCGGCCGGACTGCTCGATCGCCTGCTGCTGACGCCCGAGCGCGTCGAGGGCATGGCCGCCGGCCTGGAAAAGCTCGCCGAGCTGCCCGATCCCGTGGGCCGCGTGCTCGACCACCGCGTGCTTGCAAGTGGCGTGGACCTGACCCGTGTGAGTGTGCCGCTGGGCCTGGTCGCTATGGTCTACGAGGCGCGCCCCAACGTGACGGCCGACGCCGCAGGCATCTGCATCCGTACCGGCAACGCCTGCATTCTACGCGGCGGCTCGCTGGCCTATCACTCGTGTGCCATGATCGCCGAGCTGCTGGCCGATGCGCTCGAGGCCAAGGGCTTCCCGCGCGAGGCCGTGTCGATGATCGAGTCCACCGATCGCGAGGCCACCGGCGAGCTCATGAAGCTCCGCGGTATTGTCGACGTACTCATTCCGCGCGGAGGTGCAGGCCTGATCCAGCGCTGCGTGCGCGAGTCGCTTGTGCCGGTGATCGAGACGGGCACGGGCAACTGCCACATCTACGTGCATGAATCCGCCGACTTTGATAAGGCGCTCAACATTATCGTTAATGCCAAGACCCAGCGCGTAGGCGTGTGCAATGCCGCCGAGTCGCTGCTGGTCGACCGTGCTGTGGCCGATGCGTTTTTGCCCGCGGTCGTGACCGTGCTGCATGACCACGGCGTGCTCATTCACGGCGACGAGGCCACGTGCGCCGCGTGCGCCGACGCCGGCTTTGTGGAGGGCGATGACTACGTCGCCGCGACTGAGGAGGACTGGGGTCGCGAGTACCTGGCGCTCGAGATGAGCGTGAAGGTCGTGGCAAACGAGGACCAGGCCATCGCACACATCAATCGCTACGGCACGATGCACTCCGAGGCCATCGTTGCCGAGGACACGGACGCTTGCGAGCGCTTCCTGGATGCGGTCGATGCCTCGGCCGTGTACGCCAACGCCAGCACGCGCTTCACTGACGGCGGCGAGTTTGGCCTGGGCGCCGAGATTGGCATCTCGACCCAAAAGCTCCACGCCCGTGGCCCCTTTGCCGTCGAGGCCCTCACTACCTACAAATACAAGCTCCGAGGCACCGGCCAGGTCCGCCCCTAACGACCGCGCAAGAAAAACCGCCACAAAGGTGCCTGTCCCCTTTGTGGCGGTTTTAGCTGGCGCGGGCGGTTAGGCCTGGAAGGTATCGCGATCGGGCGCGAAGGACTGCATAGCCGCGATGGTGCGGTCAAAGAGCTCGGGGAGCTCCCAGCCCAACATCTCGGCGCCCTGCGAAATCACGTCGCGCGAGCAGCCGGCGGCAAAGCGTTTGTCCTTGAACTTCTTCTTGAGCGACTTAGTCGTAAAGTCCATAACGCTCTTGCTCGGGCGCATGATGACGGCAGCGCCGATCAGGCCGGTGAGCTCATCGCAGGCAAACAGGATCTTTTCCATCTGCAGCTCGGGCTTGGGTAGTGAGGTGTTGAAGTCCGACGTGTGCGTCTGGATGGCGCGAATGAGCTCGGGAGACGCACCTTCGCCCTCAAGAATCTCGGCAGCATAGATGGTGTGGTTAATGGGGTCGTCCTCATGCTCCTCCCAATCCAGGTCGTGCAGCAGACCGACGATGCCCCAAAACTCCTCGTTCTCGGGGTCGAACTCGCGCGCAAAGTAGCGCATAGTGCCCTCGACCGTCTCGCCATGGGTGATATGGAACGGGTCCTTGTTGTGCTCATTGAGCAGTTCGAACGCGCGGTCGCGGGTGATTCCGGCGGTAAGCGGCTCTGCCATAAGAGACTCCTTGTGCTCGTGGGTATCGATAAGAATGAATACTACTAGAACAAGAAAACCACCACAAAGGTGCCTGTCCCCTTTGTGGTGGTTTTTGGCGCGGATGGGTTAGTTGAGGGCGGCTTGGGCTAGGCGGGCTTCGGCGGCCTCCTCGGTGACGCCAAGGGCCACGGCGAACTCCTCGATGGAGCGGCGTTTGGCCTCCTTGAGTACGCGCATGTAGTAGGAGCTGGGTTTTTTATCAGCTTCCTCGGCCTGGCGAATGCGGTGCATCATGGTCTTTGCCACGCGGACCGTCTCGGGCGCGCCCAGCTTGAGCTGCTGCTTAAAGTGTGTCTCCTCAAGCGAGCTGTTGCGCTCGGTAAAGGTGTCGCACTCCAGCTCGTCATAGTGGCTCAGCAGGTGCTCGGCATCTTGCTGAGAGATGGCGGCGTGCAGACGGTCGGCCTGCGCCACGGGGTACATGAGGATCGTCTGCGCATGTCCCTGCTTGGTCTCGAGCAGCAGCATGGGCTGCGGTGTGTCGTCCCTAAAACCGACGACGGTGCAGACTCCCTGGCCCGGATGAATGACGTGTTGACCGATTGAGAACATGCTACCTCCAACTTATACGAATTTACGTATGTCTAGAATAACACGCTGACGTGCGCAAACCCGTACTTTATGCAGGAAAAGCACACAACTCTGATAGGTAAGAGTATTCGATAACAGACGCAGCTCATTCACACCTTTATGCATTTTCAACGCCTGCATAATCTGCAGGCAGACCGGCATCTTTGAGTGACTCCATACAAGCTGTAGTCATTTTTGTGCATATGCAATATCTATTAGCTTTACCCTGCGACAGTGCCCGTCGCTTGTGATAGAGTGCTACAAACTCTGGCTTTTGCCCTACGAGTGACCAAGAGCTCGGGGGCTTTAACACAAGGAGGATCTATGCCCGAGAAGATTGAAGAGCTGGTACGCGCTGCGCTTGCTGCGGCCCAGGAGGCCGGCGACCTTTCCGCATTTGAACTTGACGATTGCGCTATCGAGCGACCGGCTGACACTTCTCATGGCGAGTGGACCTCTACCATGGCCCTGAAGTCCGCCAAGCTGGCCCACTGCGCCCCGCGCAAGATCGCCGAGGCCATCGTTGCCCATATGCCCGAGGACCCCGCGATCGAGAAGGTCGAGATCGCAGGCCCCGGCTTCATCAACTTCTACCTCTCCGTTGCCGTCAAGAATGCCATCTTTGGCGAGGCTCGCGAGAAGGGTATGGACTTCGCTAAGTCCAACGTCGGTGGTGGCCTGAAGACCCAGGTTGAGTTCGTTTCCGCCAACCCAGTCGGCCCCATGCACATCGGCCACGGCCGCTGGGCCGCGCTGGGCGACTCGCTCTGCCGCGTTATGGACCACGCCGGTTACGACATCCAGCGTGAGTTCTACATCAACGACCACGGCTCTCAGATGAACACCTTCGGCAACTCCATCAGCACGCGCTATATGCAGCTTGCCGACATCATCGCCAAGCAGGGTGTGGATATCGACGAGGCTCACAAGCTGCTGATCGCAGACCGCGACGCCTTTGTTGCCGACGAGAACGACGAGCACCCCGAGACCCATCCGTACCAGGACAACTTTGCCGAGACTCTGGGCAAGGACTCCTACGGCGGCGACTACATCATCGACGAGGCCGCCGAGTTCTGGCGCACCGACGGCGATAAGTGGGTCAACGCCGATCCGCAGAAGCGCATGGAGAGCTTCCGCGAGCGCGGCTATGTAAAGATGGTCGACAACATGCGCGACCTCTGCCACGCCGTCAATTGCGACTTCGATCGTTGGTTCTCCGAGCGCTCGCTGTATGTGAAGGACACCGAGGGCGAGACCGCCGGCACCTCCGCCGTCGACCGCGCTTTTGAGAAGCTCGACAAGATGGGCTACCTCTACACTAAGGACGGCGCCCTGTGGTTCCGCTCCACCGACCTGGGCGATGACAAGGACCGCGTTCTGATCAAGTCCGACGGCGAGTACACCTACTTCGCCTCCGACGTCGCCTATCACTGGGATAAGTTCCAGCGCGTCGACCACGTCATCGACATCTGGGGCGCCGACCACCACGGCTACATCGAGCGCGTCCGCTG
>CALINZ010000189.1 GCA_938045085.1 uncultured Collinsella sp.
CTCGCGCTCAAGCGCCGGAACCGCATCGGCATCCCATGTGCCGTCGCGCAGCATATCGAGCGCCCGACGCCACACCCTCGCCACGTTAAAGACGTAGTCGGGATTCTTCATGCGGCCCTCGATCTTGAGCGATGCCACGCCGGCGGCAACAAGCTCGGGCAGATGCGCGATGCCCAGATAGTCACGCGGACAAAGCAGACGATCCCCTTCGACAGCGACAACACTCTGCCCCGCCTCGTCCACCAAGTCATAGGATAGACGGCACGGTTGAGTGCAATCACCGCGCATCGCAGAGCGGCCACGTCGAAGGGCAGAGAACCCGCACGCACCCGAGTATCCAATGCAAATAGCGCCGTGACAGAACACCTCGATGGGCACGCCAGTAGCGCAAAGCGTCTCAATCTCTACCACGCTCAGCTCGCGCGCAGTCGTCACGCGCTCAACGCCCAACTCCTTGGCAGCCAACTGCACGGCACCCTCGCTATGAGCGCCCGCCTGAGTGGACAGGTGAATCTCGACTCCCGGAATCGCCGCACGAAGCGCACAGGTCAGCCCGGCATCGGCCACAATCAACGCATCGGCACCCAACGCGTGCGCATGCGCCCCCAACGCTACGGCGTCGGCAAGCTCATCATCGAACACGAACACGTTGAGCGTCACGTACACACGCACGCCATGGGCATGGGCCACGGCACAACCGCGCGCGAACTCATCATCGCTAAAGCCATGCGCGCTCGCTCGAGCGTTGAATCCGTCCAGCCCCGCATAGATGGCATCGGCACCCGCCGCAATCGCCGCGAGCATCTGGTCGAGTCCGCCAGCAGGCGCCAGCAGTTCGGGCAGCGCCACTTCAGCCGCCGCCAACTCGCTTTCGCATTGTCCGCTCGATTCCATCGGCCGAATCGCCATCGGTAAACTCCTTGCCAAGGTGTGCTTTCACTCTGAAAATTGCTGCCAACCAGCATACACGAGGCCCCGCATGCCCCGATTGGTTTATCGTGTAATAACTTATGTCCATCCTGCTCGGTAGCATACCTGCCGCCTGGCACGACATACCTGGAGGTCAATATATGGGTCCTCGCCAACGACAGGGGCGCGGTCGCTCTAAGACACATGCCCTTCCCATGATCTTGCTCTCGTTTTTGGGCTTTCTGCTTATCGCGGGCGTAGCGTTTGGCATCGGCATGATCGGCAATGTCAACCGCTGGCTGTCCGATCTGCCCGACTACACCGATGCCAACGCGTATCTGGTGAGCGAGCCCACCGACATCGTCGACTGCAACGGCAATACCATTGCGAGTTTCTACACGCAAAACCGCAAGTCCATCACCAAGGACCAAGTGTCCCCGTACGTGCTGCAGGGCACCGTTGACGTTGAGGACGAGCGCTTCTACGAGCACGGCGGCATCGACCTCTGGGGCATTGCACGCGCATCGGTGGCAACCCTCACCGGCGGCCACGAGGGCGCATCGACCATCACCCAGCAGCTGGTTCGCAACACCATCTTGCAGGAGGAACAATTCGACTCGACCATCGAGCGTAAGGTGCGCGAGGCCTATATCGCCATCAAGATGGAGGATATGTACTCCAAAGACGAGATCCTCATGATGTACCTCAACACCATCTACTACGGCCATGGAGCATATGGCATCGAGGCCGCCGCCGAGACCTATCTGTCCAAAACCGCCGCCGACCTCACCCTGAGCGAGGCCGCGCTGCTGATCGGCCTTCCCAACTCGCCCTCGCAGTACGACCCCACGGTTAATCCCGACTTGGCGCTGTCCCGCCGCAACAAGGTTCTGGACAACATGCTGCGTCTGGGCCACATCACGCAGGAAGAGCACGATGCCGCGCAGGCTGAGCCCATCACGCTTAACGTGACCGAGATTTCGGGCAGTGGCGTCGATGTGTATTCTCAGCCCTACTTTGTCTCCTACGTTAAGCAGCTGCTTGAGCAGGAGTTCTCCACCGACGTGCTCTTTAAGGGCGGTCTGACCGTCAAGACCACCATCGACCCCACCATGCAGCAGGTGGCCGAGGAGGCTGTGCGCTCGCAGCTCGACACGCTTTCGCTCGACGGCCTGGACATGGGCATGGTCGTCGTTGACCCCAAGACCGGCTACATCAAGTGCATGGTAGGCGGCTACGACTACAACGCCGACGAGAATCACGTGAACCACGCTACGGCAAAGCGCCCCGTGGGCTCCACGTTTAAGGCCTTTACGCTGGCAACTGCCATCCAAAACGGTATGAACCCCAACGTCACCCTCAACTGCAACTCGCCGCTCAAGGCCAAGGGCACCACGACCGAGGTGCAAAACTACGGCAACCAGAGCTATGGCAACATCACGCTTAAGCAGGCAACGGCATACTCATCCAACACCGGCTACATTCAGGTGGCCGAAGCCATCGGCAACGACAAGATCATGTCGCTCGTCAAAAAGCTCGGCATCGATCCCGCCAAGGACAATATCGAGGACGTTCCCGTCATGACGCTCGGCACCGGGTCCATCTCACCGCTCGAGATGGCATCTGCCTACGCAACGTTTGCCAACGGTGGCTACTACCGTCAGCCCATCGCCATTACCGAGATCGACTCGCGTACCGGCTCGGTTCTGTACCAGCACACCGACAATCCCACGCAGGTGCTCACCGAAGGCGAGGCTGCCGCGGTTACCGATGTTCTATCCGGCGTCATGCAGGGCAGCGGCACGGGTGCCGCCGGCGCGCTGAACGTCAACCAGCCCTATGCCGGCAAGACGGGCACCACTGACAACACCACCAACCTGTGGTTCTGCGGCTTCACGCCGCAACTGACATGCGCCCTGTGGACCGGTTATTCCGCAGGCGAGATTCCCATCCAAAAGTACGGTTCGGACCTGCTGGGCGACAGCACCAACCTGCCCGTCTTTAAGAAGTTCATGAACACCGTTCTTGCGGGCACCGAGCGCGAGGAATTCCAGACCGGAACGGCTCCCACGTACAAGAACAATAACGTCTGGAAGTTCTACGGCACAAACAACAAAAAGAAAGACGAAGAGGATAAAGACGAGGAAAAAGAAGAGGAAGAGACCACAACCACCACAACGACAACGACAACCACGACCACTGAAACCCCGGGCGGTAACACCACCGGCGATAGCGGTACGACAGGTGGCGACGGTGGCACGGGTGGCGATGGCGGCACGGGTGGCGACGGTGGCACGCCGACGCCTACCCCCGGTCCTACGCCCACGCCCGACCCCTCTACGGGCCAGTAGGCGCAAAGCGGCATCTGACACCAAGGCGCCCGAGCAGCACGTACGCTGCTCGGGCGCTTCTTTATTTCGGCAGATGCCACATGATGCCACGACGGCCCCGGCTGCAGGACCGATAGAGCAACAGGCACTGGCATGCAAAAGGGCGCTGGCCTTCGTCAACGCCCTCGGCAATTACCTATAGCAACAATCGGCACAGCAGCAGTGCCACGCATCCCCTACTTGTGAGAGTTACTCAGCTTGTTGATGAGCGCCTCAAGGCGCTCTCCGTCCTCGGCCGTCTGTGCAATGACCAAGATCGTGTCGTTGCCGGCAAGCGAGCCAAGCACGTCGGGCAGCTCCGCGGCATCGACCGCTGCGGCAATACCAGAAGCCGTACCGGGCTGCGCCTTGATCATAACCAGATTATCGGTGCGCAGTACGCGGGTAACCAACTCGGAAACCATGCGCTGCAGATGCAGGTCCTCGGCAAGGACATAGATGCCCTCGGGGAGCTTACGCAGTCCCATGTCCGCGATGTCGCGCGAAACGGTCGCCTGCGTGCAATCGAAACCCATGGCGCGAAGCTCGTCTACCAAAACGCGCTGCGTACGTACGTCCTTATTGCGAACAATATCTCTGATGGCATCCTGGCGCCCATTGCGTTTTTTGGCCATACAAAACCTCACTCCAAAAGATGGCGGAGACAATCACTTAGTGATTGAATAGTTTAGCGCTATTTGAGGGTTTTAGTGAATAAGAACGCATTTCGAAACAATTCCATGCAATTTATTTCGAAAATCACGCTACTGGACAGTCCTGACGCCCGAACGATTGAAAAAGGCCGCCAGATGCGTATACAACGCACACCGCATAGGCTTGGCACTAGCTATCGAACCATAGAGCAGACCTAAGCCCCGATGATTGCCCTTAAGAGCCACAACCATCTGACGGGTACGCTGCGCTTCGAGCATATCATGCAAACGGGCCGAACGCTCTATTGAAGACACCCCATGGGGGCTCAGACACAAATTTTCGATGCAGGCAACCAGGCCGGCGTAGTAATACCGCTGGCAGACCTGCTTCAACTGATCGCCACCGCCCGCGACGGCAAGCGAGTCGGCAAGCCTGTCGAGCGCCCCGATATCATCAGAAAGCCTGGCAAACATCGTGGGGTCAAACGTCTCCGTAATCGACGGCGCCACTGCATGAAAACGGGCACGGCCACATCCCGAAACGCGCTTTGCCTGCGAAAGCGCGAACGTCAAAAAAGACACCGTGCGAAACGCATCGCCATGCGCAAGGCACGCCTCAAAAAGGGCGCGATCATACAGCACGCCAGAGGTCTGTCGGATTAAACCATAGGAAACCAATTGGGTCAGGCAAGCCGCCCGGTCCTCATCTTCAGAAACGGATGTCGCGTCCAAAACTCGGGAATGACGTTCGCGGTGAACATCGTAGCGATCGAGCGAAACAGAGGGAAACACGATGTCAGCAGAAGCGTCGCAGGAGCTTTCGACCATCTGCGAAAGGGACTGCGGCGCAAACCACTCATTGGCATTCATCGCAATGATCTGGGAGCCGCGCGAAGCCGCAAAGCCGGCACACAGGCAGGCGCCAGGCACTGGGTCCTCAACATCAATCAAATCAATATGAATGTCTCTGTCGGCAGCAACTTCGAGCGAATGGCGCACACCGGCTACCACGCCGCGGCAAACGACGACAATCTGCAAATCGTAGAGGTCTTGGTTCTGGATGCTCTCGAGAGCGCGCATCGTATAACTGGGCGAATCCTCAACAATCAGGATCACCGAAAGTCGCGGATGCGAACCACGTCGAACCAAGTTTTCCGTCCTCTCGACAGCCAGTAACAAACTGCCGTTCATGGTACACCCCGTCATTAAATGCGGATGGTCGCCCGTCGCGATGCACGTCAAGAACAGATGTTGCACACGCCCCGCTCACAGGCACTGCACACAAAGATCGCCGTCAGGCAGCCACTTCCCTAATCGAGCACCACAAGCTCGGCGGGGTCGTAGTCCACGCCCATAAAGGTAAGACCGCATGCGGGCGCCGTAGGACCGGCAGCGGAGCGATCGCAGGCATCAATTACCTCGCGCATCCACTCGGGATCGCGGCGATGCATGCCGATCTCGACAAGGGTGCCCACAATGGTTCGCACCATCGAATGCAAAAACGCATTGCCCTCGATGGTAAACGTGAGGATGTCCTCGCCAAAGGCGACCTCATGGCCAAACTCGGCACGCATTACGCAGCGGTGCGTAGGTTTGCCCACGGCAGAGGCGACCTTGCAAAAGCTCTTAAAGTCCTGCTCGCCCAAAAGCGCAGGGCAGGCGGCCGCCATCGCATCGACGTCGAGGGGATAGCGATGCCACCACACGGCACCGCGTGACAGCACGGGCCGCGCATCACGGTCGGCAATGCGATAGGTGTAAGTACGAGAGCGCGCGTCAAAACGTGCAGAAAAGCCCTTACGAGCCTTGTAGACCTCGTTTATGGCGATATCTTTGCCCAGGAGGGCATCCATAGCCCTCAGCCACCTACGGCGCGTCAAAGCGAGCTCAGCGTCCGTTACGGGCACGCTAATGTATTGGGCCACCGCATGAACGCCGGCATCGGTACGCCCCGCGCACGTCAGATCGATTGGGCGGCGCAGCAACGTCTCGATTGCACGGCGCAGCTCGCCTGCAACCGTCGTCTGGCCCGGCTGCTCGGCAAATCCGCTATAGGAGGAGCCATCGTAGGCCACGCGAAATACAAGGGTGGCGTCGAGCTCGAGGGTCGAATTGAAATCAGACGGCGCAGTCATGGGCGCTCCCAACAAACTAGCAACGGTATTGCGACAAAAAAAGAGGGGTACGCGAACGTACCCCTCGAATATAGCCTATGCAGACAGAATGTCTACTCAGCGGTCTCCTCAGCAGGAGCCTCCTCGACGGCCTCGACCTTCTTGGGAGCAGCGGCCTTCTTGGGGGCCGGAGCAGCCTTCTTGGCCTTAGGCGTGCAAGGCTCGGTGACGAGCTCCATGATAACGATAGGAGCGTTATCGCCCTTACGGTTACCGAGCTTCATGATGCGGGTGTAACCGCCGTTGCGGTCCTGCCACATGCCCTGAGCAGCCTTGTCGAAGATCTCAGCAACGAGCTGCTTATCGCCGAGCTTGGCGATAGCCAGACGACGAGAGTGCAGGTCGCCCTTCTTGGCCCAGGTGATGATCGGGTCGACGACCGAACGCAGCGCCTTAGCGCGGGTCTCGGTGGTCTTGATGCGGTCGTTCTCGAAGAGAGCCTTAGCAAGGCTCTTCTTCATGGCCTTGGTGTGGCTCGCATCGGTGCCGAGCTTCAGGCCCTTCTTAACGTTGTGACGCATGGTCTAGTTTCTCCTCAAATATGCGAAGCATTAAGCCTTCAGGCTCAGGCCCATGGACTCAAGCTTGTCCTTCACTTCCTCGATCGACTTAACACCGAAGTTACGGATGTTGAGCAGATCGTTCTCCGAGAACTCAACGAGCTGACGGACCGAGTGAATGCTGGCGCGCTTAAGGCAGTTGTAGGAACGGACGGAAAGGTCCAGATCCTCGATCTGCTTGTCCAGCTCGGCGTTGTCGTTGGTGACCTCGGGAGCGAAGATCGAAGCCTCCTCCTCGACCTCGGGGGTCTCGGCAAGGTTCATAAAGGCGGCCATATGCTGGTTGATGATATTGGCAGCCTGGACCACGGCGTCGCGCGGGGCGATGGAACCGTTGGTCTCGATCTCGAGGACAAGGCGGTCGTAGTCGGTATGCTGGCCGACACGGCAAGCCTCAACGAGCTTGGCGCAACGGGACACCGGCGAGTACAGCGAGTCGACGTTGATCACACCGATGGGATCGTTGTCACGCTTGTTAGCCTCGCCAGAGACATAGCCGCGGCCATAGCCGATGCGCATGCTCATGGTGAGATGGCCACCCTCGGTGAGCGTAGCAATGTGCTGCTCGGGGTTGACCAGCTCAAACTCGGACGGAATAAAGAAGTCCGCACCGGTGACCTCGCAGGGGCCGTCAACCGAGATGGTGGCGGTCGCCTCGTCGGTCGTGCCGAGAGCCCTGAAGACAAGACCCTTGACATTCAGGACGATGTCGGTGACATCCTCGACCATGTTAGGGATGGTCATGAACTCGTGCTGCGCACCATCGATCTGAATGGCCTCGACGGCGGCACCCTCGAGCGAGGACAGAAGAACACGACGAAGGGAGTTACCCAGCGTATCGCCGTAACCACGCTCGAGCGGCTCGACGGAGACACGAGCAGACGTCTCGTTGATCTCTTCGACCTGAACCTGAGGCCTAATGAATTCTGACATGTATTACCTCCAGCCTCAGCAGCCCGGATGGACTACTTAGAGTAGAGCTCGACGATGAGCTGCTCGTTGATATCACCGCTGATCTGCTCACGCGTCGGCAGAGCGAGCACGTTACCAGACAGCTTCTCGATATCGACCTCGAGCCAGCCAGGGACCTCAAAGCGCTCGGAGGAAATCAGGGCCTCCTTGATGGGGAGGAGGTCACGGAACTTCTCGCCGACAGCGACGACGTCGCCGGCCTTGACGCGGTAGGACGGGATGTCCACGCGCTTGCCGTTCACGGTGAAGTGACCGTGACGGACGGACTGACGAGCCTCTTTGCGGGTGCGGGCGAAGCCAAGACGGAAGACGACGTTGTCGAGGCGAGACTCAAGAATGATCATGAGGTTCTCACCGGTGACGCCGTTCATCTTACGGGCCTTGTTGAAGTAGCCGTGGAACTGCTTCTCCAGAACGCCATAGATGAACTTGACCTTCTGCTTCTCGCGCAGCTGCATGCCGTACTCAGATTCCTTGCGACGGCGCTTGGGCTGACGGATAGATTCCTTCTTGCTGCTGTAACCGAGCTCAGCGGGATCGATCCCGAGCTGACGGCAGCGCTTAAGAACAGGAGTCCTGTCGATTGCCATATTGATACGATCCTTTCAGTTACACGCGGCGACGCTTCTTGGGGCGGCAGCCGTTGTGCGGAATGGGGGTCTTGTCCTGGATGCTCGAGACCTCGAGGCCAGCAGCCTGGAGGGAGCGGATGGCGGTCTCACGACCGGAGCCGGGGCCCTTGACGAAGACGGAAACCTTCTTCATACCGTGCTCCATGGCCTGCTTGGCAGCAGCCTCGGCAGCCATCTGGGCAGCGAACGGCGTGGACTTACGGGAGCCCTTGAAGCCCACCTGGCCAGCCGACTTCCAGGAAATGACGTTGCCCTGGGGATCGGTGATCGAAACGATCGTGTTGTTGAACGTAGAACGAATGTGAGCCTGGCCCACGGAAATGTTCTTACGGTCCGCGCGCTTCAGACGGGCAGCGCGAACGTTCTTCTTAGCAGTAGCCATCTATCTAGCGCTCCTTATTTCTTCTTCTTAGCACCGATCTGACGCTTCGGGCCCTTGCGGGTACGAGCGTTAGTGTGGGTGCGCTGGCCGCGGACCGGGAGGCCCTTGCGGTGACGAAGGCCGCGGTTGCAGCCGATGTCCATAAGGCGCTTGACGTTCTGGTTGCGCTCACGGCGGAGGTCGCCCTCAACCATGATCTGGTTCTTATCGATATAATCGCGGATGGCGTTAACCTCATCCTCGGTGAGGTCCTTAACGCGCGTATCCACGTTAACGTTGCACTCGACGCAAATCTTCGTCGCAGTGGTGCGGCCGATGCCGTAAATGTAGGTCAGACCGATCTCAACGCGCTTCTCACGCGGGAGGTCGACACCATTAATACGGGCCAACGTAGTCTCCTCTCTTAACCCTGACGCTGCTTATGACGGGGGTTCTCGCAAATGACGAGGACCTTGCCATGGCGCCTAATGATTTTGCACTTATCGCACATCTTCTTGACCGAAGGACGTACCTTCATCGTTCTTCCTTTCGGTAGCGCTCAAACTACTTCCCTACTATCTACTCGCCCAGCCGCAGGCGTTTAAAACTATGGCTGGTCTTCACACACAATCCGACCGTAGGTTGAGCTAAGCCTGCAGTCGGAAATGGAGTGCGTGTATGCGTGCCGCTATTTGTAGCGATAGGTGATGCGGCCGCGGGTCAGGTCGTACGGGGAAAGCTCCACGACAACCCTGTCACCGGGGAGAATACGGATGTAATTCATTCGGATCTTGCCAGAAATGTTGCACAGAACCGAATGACCGTTCTCGAGCTCGACCTTAAACATGGCGTTGGGCAACGGTTCCTTTACCGTACCCTCGAGCTCAATTGCGTCTTCCTTCTTCACAAGCAATCATCTTTCTCTAGAAAACGACAGCGATTGAGTATTCTATAACACGTATGCACGCATCGTAATAACTTCGTAATGGCTCCACAACTAAATGGAACTTGTTACATTTCTCCG
>CALINZ010000190.1 GCA_938045085.1 uncultured Collinsella sp.
ATTTACGTCGACTTTTCCCGCTGTTGCAGGGATTCGATCTGTTATGAGTCTGGGCTAGGATTTGATCTTAATACGCTGATGAGTACTGCCACCAGGCATTTCCCAACCCTGTTTATTGGCTTGCCGTGTAGATCGGCGCACTCATGCCTGTTGTCTTGTTGGGCCATCATCGCCGTTGCATCCTGCTTGTTGCTCTGGCCTACCTTTGTGTTTTGTTGCACGGGCCTTCTTATGCTGTGAGTGCGGAAAGCCTGTTTATAGATAAGGTCACGCACTACGAGTCGGGCGTCTCAGAGGCTTCCGAGCCTGGACCGATGCCGACCATCTTGAATTGGACAGCTTCGCGGTCGAGGCATTTGGCTCCAGGGGGAGGCGGGCTTCCGCACCATCTTTACGCCCTATGCCGAGCTGTACCACTACGAGTTCACCTCACGTGGCAGGGAAGAGGCCAACGAGGAAAAGCTGCGCCGCTGGAAACGTGAACAGGCACTGTTCATTCAGCGCTGGCCGGAGTTCTTCTTGACGGGCGATCCGTGGTTGGGGCCGAACTTATCCGCTGAGAGCGAGTACTTCTCGCTTTAGAAAATGGATTTTAGGAAGTCCTTAACTTTCTTTCGCTATGAGCTTGGAAGAAAGTAACGTTGGACTGTCGGTTAAGACAAATTACGAAAGCTCGATACTTCCGCGATACGTTTATACAGACTTATACAACTGGATATAATCGGATATAGTCTACGATAAACTTTTAAAGCTAAGATTGACCAATAATCGATTCCCTAGAAAGGCAAACAAGTGAGCGCCACAGCATTCCATAATCCGTTTCGTCCCACTGCCGGCGCTGAGCCTCCGCGCATAATTGGTCGCGATGATATCGCCCTTGAGTTTACCGAGAGTTTGAATGCGGGAATTGGTGCACCTGCGAGGCTCATGCGTATTGCTGGACCGAGGGGCTCCGGAAAAACTGTTTTGCTCTGCGATCTTAGGGATCGTGCGCGAGAGCTTGGATGGAAGACCGCTATTGTTTCTGCTGGCCCTAACCTATTGCTGGACTTGAGGGATCAGGTTGCTGATTCTTCCCTTGCGGCCAACGCTTCGGTCGGCGTAAACGCCGGCTTAGTATCGGCGAAAGTCGACGTTGCGCCCAAAGAGCCGAGCCTTAGAAAGTTGCTAAGTTCGGTAGCGAAGTCATCCAAGGGTCTTTTTATTGCCATCGATGAAGTTCAGGACGCTCCGATTGACGATATGCGTGCCATTGCGTCTACGGTTCAGCTTTTGATAGGGGAAAAAGTAGATATCGCACTTGCCTTTGCCGGCTTACCCGCCGGTGTTATGGATCTTATTAACGGAAAGGCGCTTACGTTCTTGCGTCGTGCCCTTCCCGAAGATCTGGCGCCTATCAACCAGGTGGAGGTGGCGCTCTCTATGGGCGATAGCTTTGTCGCGACTGGCTTGACCATAGAGGACGATCTTCTGTCGAGAGCTGCTAAGGCCACTAAGGGTTATGCCTATCTGGTGCAACTGGTCGGTTACTCCATTTGGCAGCGCGCCAATTTGCATCGTGCCAAAAGTGCCATTGTGAGTGAGCGCGATGTTGCCGAAGGCATTGCGCTGGCAGAGGCTCGTTTTCACGATGTTGTTCATGAGCCCGCGATTTCTGGACTGGGGCCTAACGATATCAAATACCTATTGGCGATGTGCGAGGACAAACAACAGTCCAAATCAGCCGAGATTGCTAGGCGCATGGGTAAAAAGACCAATGAGATCAGCTCTATTAGGGCAAAATTGCTACAAAGGGAGGTTATTCAGGCACCACAGAGGGGCTACGTGCAGTTTGCCGTGCCGGACCTAGATATCTATCTGCGAGAGAATGCCGAGGAGATTCTCGAACGGTTCTAGGTCGAGGCTTAATTAGGTTTTGATTTTACTTGGGGGCATTATGGCAAAAATACGAGATTCCCGTATCGAATTACTTCGCATTGTCCTTATGTGGACGGTAATGGCTCATCATTTTGTTGTTCACAACGCTGATTCTGTTTCCGTATTTCCTGGTTCGTTTACTAGGTTTTTCTACAATATCTTTTTCTATCCAATTGGAAGAACTGCGGTCGGCTGTTTTGTTGCAATAACAATCTGGTTTGTTGCGGGGAAAGCTGGATACTCCATTAAACAAGCTGTCAAACAGATAGCTTCAATCGAAGGCACGGTTCTCTTTTATAGTATTGCGCTGGGTTTTTTCTTCATGCTTCGCGGCGATATTCAAGTAAGTCCAACCAATTTGATAGATATTTTTGCACCAATTCTTACTGGTTCTAGTTGGCGGTTTGTAACCGTCTATGCTTGGCTTGTATTTTTACTGCCCTTTTTAATTCCGGCTTTGCATGCGTTGGACCAGAAACTACATCTTTATCTATCAATCTTTCTGGTCTTCGCCTTTGGATTCCTGCGTTATGTGCCGCTCTTTTGGATTCCCATCGACGGGCTACTAGTGGATTTTATTATAATTTGCGTTCTTGTTTGCTATATTCGCTGGTATGTAGATTTGTCAACAGTGAATATAAGGCACTTGGTTGCTTGCTGCATTGCTTCTTTTGTTGGAGTTGCAATTTCGTTTTATGGTCAATTCCATTTTGATGGTTTGCTGGGCTCGACCTTTGCGAATTTGTATAACGGCTTTTTTGGTTCGCCGGCGTCTATTTTTTCACTAGTTATAGCCATCTCCGTCTTGTTGATCGATTTAAAAATGCCGCATTTTTCCTCCCGTTTCGTTAACACTGTTGCGAAACTTTGTTTTGCTACTTATCTTATTTCTGACTATGGGCCTATCCAAAGTTGGCTCTGGAGCTCGCAGTTTCCCTTTACGCGTGTCGGCGTTGGACTGGGAATGTTGCAGGTGCTTCTGGTTCCAACAGCTGTGTTCACGATTTGCTTAATGTTGGAAGGTCTCAGGAAGCTCTTGATTGGTTTCATCAT
>CALINZ010000191.1 GCA_938045085.1 uncultured Collinsella sp.
CCGCGCCTACAACTTGGCGGCGCCCGCCTCGGGCCGCATCCTTTCGGGCGGCGTCGATTCGGCGGCGCTGTATCCGCCCAAGCGCTTCCTGGGCGCAGCCCGCAATATCGAGAACGGTGGCTCGCTCACCATCCTGGCCTCTGCCCTCATCGACACCGGTTCCAAGATGGACGAGGTCATCTTTGAGGAGTTCAAGGGCACCGGCAACATGGAGCTTAAGCTCGACCGCGACCTGGCCGACCGCCGCATCTTCCCGGCTATCGACCCCGTTGCCTCCGGTACGCGTAACGAGGACCTGTTGGTCGACGAGCAGATGCGTCCGTTTGTCTTTGGCCTGCGTCGCATTCTTGCCGGCATGAACAACACCGAGCGCGCGGCCGCATCGTTTATCAAGGGTCTTAAGGGCACCAACACCAACCAGGAGTTCCTGGTGCGTTCGGCCAAAAAGCACAGCGACTACGAGCAGACGTTCTAGGTTGTCATCCACGCGCAGCGATAGTCATCAGTGCAATAAAGGGTCGGGGCTTTGAGCCTCGGCCCTTTTCTATATTGCCGCTCCGCGCTTTTTTGACCATAAGACTGGCAAGCAGCAGGTTTCCCGTTTCAATCCGACATCGTCGCTTGCAATCGACAGGGCGGTTTCGCATAATAGCTTTTAAGCTTCGCGACGGAAAACGCAGATGAAACGAACCATATACCGTTGCTTTGGGGCATAGCCCCGCTTCATCTTCTCTCGCGCAGCCAACTGAATGATGCGATTTGGGTGCTGGAAGATGGGGAGAGCTCATGGCTTCTTCTGATGCAACACAACGAGCAGTCCTTGCCGGACTTTCGTGCGGGATCGGCCTTGCCGCTCCCGTGGTTATGTATGCCGCGACGCTGCCGTTTTCGTCTGTGAACGAGACGGTCGTGGCGGGTGCGGTTCCCTTCGCCGTGGGCGCGGTGGCGGGCGTGGGTATCTATGCCGCCTCGCTGGGTATTTCCGAGTACCGTGCGCAGCGTGAAGAGCGTCTATTCCAGCCTGATGCCATGGGCGGTGCCGCCAATCTCAATCAGCATCAAAGCGAGTTCAAGACCGCCTCGATTCCAGCTCAGCAGCAGGATGCGACTCCTTACGCTGCGGCTTCTGCTTCTCAGGTTCAGGCGGAGCAGTCTACCTCGGCATTCCTTTCCGGCCTGACTGGTGCGTTCCAGCGCCGTCATGCCGATGATGGTGTCCCTACCATCGCTCGAGCCGCAGATGCTATGGACGAGGACGAGGCTTGGTCCATGATCGACAGTATGCTCGACGACGATTCGCCGGTGAGCTGCGACCCTGCACACTCGCGCGACGTCTATCAAGTCGCCATCGACGAGCTCACCAACGGCGGGCAGACCGGCTCCTTCAATCGCGACGACATCGCCGCCGCGGCACGCGCCGTGTCTGGCTCCCAGGCCGCCCCTGCGGGCAGCACGGCGGCTTTCGTGGCGCTCGTCGCCAACGCGGCAGCCAATAACGCCTACAGCGCTACCTCGGCGGACGCGAACGCTTCTGCCGACAATTCGTACGTTGATGAAGCCATGACTGCGGACGAGGAGGCCGTTGCCGCCCGCCGTGCCGCCGAAAGCTCGCTTTGGGGCGCTCCTGCCCAGCAGCAGGCGGCTGAGGCTGCG
Organism: uncultured Collinsella sp.; assembly: GCA_938045085.1. GTDB lineage: Bacteria > Actinomycetota > Coriobacteriia > Coriobacteriales > Coriobacteriaceae > Collinsella. The sequence goes on from CALINZ010000191.1 coordinate 1,654, forward strand.
CCGTACAATGCAAACCTCGCCAGCATGCCTATCATCTCCGGTGCCGTGGACATCGATCTCGATGACCTCGATGAGCCTGCAGCCATCACCGCATCGATTGATGCCCAAGATCGCATCGACACCGGCGACCTTCCGGACGCCTCGCTCGAGGTTGATGTTCCCATGGCCGATTACTCGGGCCACGAGGACATGTGGGCCGCCGCCACCGCGATTCTGGATGAGATTGACGAGCCCGCTCCTGTTGCAGCCCCCGCTCCCGTCGCTGCCCCTCAGCCTGCTGCCCCCGCCTATGTCGGCCGTCACAGTGCTGTGTTCCCCGAGGATACTGCCCGTATCTCGCGCGAGAGCATCGAGCGGGCCGAGGCTATTGCCGCCGGCATTATGGAAAACCGTCGTCACGAGCGCGTCAATCAGATCCTCGAGGAAGAGATCGAGCGCCTGCAGTCCTCAACCGCCAAGCGTACGGGCCGTGCCTATCTGAGCGTTATCGAGGGCGGTACCGCCAGCTTCGCGCCGCTCCGCGCGGAGGCATAACTTCTGCATGGTTAAGATCAATCGAAAATGGGCGGTTGTAACCTGCCTGATGGCGCTCTTGATCTGGGGCAATTCGCTGGTTCCCGGCTCGGGGTCGGGCTCGCTGAGCCTAACGGTCATGGAAGCTATCCGCGGTTTCCTGCACAGCGTGGGACTTCCATATGAATGGGTGACCAACTTTGTTGTTCGCAAGTGCGCGCATTTTACCGAGTATATGGTGCTCGGCATCTTGGCAACGCACGCCTTTGATTTTGAGGGCCGGCGCACCTTTGACGTGCTGCTGCCCACGGCGGTGTTCCTGCTGCTGATTCCCTCGATCGACGAGACGATTCAGCTCTTTGTGCCGGGACGCGCCGGCATGATCACCGATGTGATGATCGACTGCTGTGGAGCGGCAACGGGCGTTGTGCTCCGATATCTCTTACGGTCGCTGATGTGCGCTAAAAAGGCCGCCTAGGACGTATTGTTTGGTCCTAGGCGGCCTTTTTTATTTGAGGGCTTATATGAGGCGTGGTGGCGTCGTTCCGTAGGTCGGATTTGCCGGGCGCGCCACGCCCTGTGGGTGCGTCTGCTACTGAAGCGCCTGGGCGCCCAGGGCCAGACAACCCATGATGCCCTGCTTGCCCTCAAGGCTGTTATTGACAATGTAGGTTTCGATGTCGTTGACCTCGGGCGTGACGATATAGCCGTTGAGCATCTCGGCGCACTTTTTGCGTGCGAGCGGCACGATGGGGGTGTGGTCGGCCACGCCGCCGCCGATGATGATCTTTTGCGGCGCGTAGCACAGCGTGTAGGTCATGAGCGCCTGTGCCAGGTAGCCTGCGAGCAGGTCCATGGCCTCCGGATCTTCGGCCATGTCTCCGGCGCTCTTGCCATTCCAGCGCTTTTTAACGCCGGGGCCGGCGATGAGGCCCTCGAGGCAGTTGTCGTGGAAGGGGCAGGCGCTATGCTCGCCGATGGTGTCGCGCGGATCGCGCGTGACCAGGATATGGCCGGCTTCGGGATGCATCATACCGTGCACGAGCTGGCCGCCCGAGAGCACGCCGGCGCCCACGCCGGTGCCGATGGTCAGGTAGACCACGTCGGTGAGGCCCTGGGCGCAACCGAAGGTGACCTCGCCCAAGCAGGCGACGTTGACGTCGGTGTCGTAGCCACAGGGAATATTGAGCTCGTTTTGAATGGTGCCCAGCAGATCAAAGTAGCGCCATGCCGTTTTGGGCGTCTCCAGGATCTTGCCGTATTGGGGCGAGGCAGGGTTGACTGCCGTGGGGCCAAAGGCGCCAATGCCCAGCGCGGCGATGCCCTTGTCGGCAAACCATGCGTTGACGGCCTCAACGGTCTCCTGCGGGGTCGTGGTCGCAATCTGCTCGCGCTCCAGGACCGTACCGTCTGCATAGCCCGTGGCGCAGACCATCTTGGTGCCGCCAGCCTCGAGCGCTCCGATAAGCTGCTGCTCTGCCATAGTATTCCTCTCTCTGGGACGAGTTGCTCCGTGACTAAAGTATAGAGCTCTAAACCATTTAAGAAAGCGCTATAAAAAGAAGCCTCGCAACGCGGCGGGCGGTGCGAGGCTTCTTTGGTTGCTTTAGTTGCTGGGCCGTCCTTACCCGCGCGGCTTGATTTTATCACGCAGCGACTTGAGGTTCTCCAGCGCCGCGTTAAGTGTCTCGTCTCGCTTGGCAAAGTGGAAACGAATCAGATGGTTGACGGGCTCGCGGAAGAAGCTCGAGCCGGGTACGGCGCCCACGCCCACCTTAGACGCGAGGTCCTCGCAGAATTTGAGGTCGCTATCATATCCAAACTCAGAGATGTCCATCATGACGTAGTAGGCGCCCTGTGGCACGTTGTGCTCAAGACCGATGCTGTCGAGTCCCTGGCAGAACAGGTCGCGCTTGGCGGCGTAGAGGTCGAGGACCTCCTGGTAATAGCTGTCGTCGAATTTGAGGGCGGTGACGACGGCTTCCTGCAGGGGAGCGGCGGCACCCACGGTGAGAAAGTCGTGGACCTTCTTGATGCGCTCGGTGATCTGGGTCGGGGCAATGGTGTAGCCCAGACGCCAGCCGGTGATGGAGTACGTCTTAGACAGCGAGCTGCAGCTGATAGTGCGCTCGAACATGCCGGGCAGCGTGGCCATATAGACGTGCTCGTGGGGCGCGTAGACGATGTGCTCGTACACCTCGTCGGTGATGCAGTAGGCGTCGTACTTTTTGCAGAGGTCGGCGATAAAGGTGAGCTCCTCGCGCGTAAAGACCTTGCCGCAAGGGTTGGAAGGGTTGCACAGGACAATCGCCTTGGGATCGTTATCACGGAAGGCCGCCTCGAGCGTCTCGCGGTCAAAGTCGAATGTGGGCGGGTTGAGCGGCACGTAGATGGGCTCGGCACCTGAGAGGATGGTATCGGCGCCGTAGTTCTCGTAGAACGGCGAGAAGATGACGACCTTGTCTCCGGGGTTCGTAACCGTCATCATGGCGGCCATCATGGCCTCGGTGGAGCCACAGGTGACCACGATGTTCTGGTTGGGGTCGACCGGCATGCCCATAAAGTGCTCCTGCTTGGCAGCGAGCGCCTCGCGCATGGCCTGGGAGCCCCAGGTGATGGAGTACTGGTGATAGAGCGGCTTGGGGTCGGCGGCGATGGTGCTCAGGCTGTTGAGCAGCTGCGCCGGGGGATCGAAGTCAGGGAAGCCCTGCGAGAGGTTGACGGCACCGTACTTATTGGAGATGCGTGTCATGCGGCGGATGACCGAATCGGTGAATGATGCCGTGCGATTGGAGAGTTCTTTCATGACGGTCCTTTCGAGGGTTTGCAGTGGGGCAAGTTTACTCCTATGAAAAGGGTGGGAATTGCTCGAAACGCACTCGAAAAACTCTTTTCAAAATTCTTGAAAATTGGGGCTTGCATCGCATGGCGTTCCTTGCAATAATAGTCGAGCGCGAAGCGCACAGGACACGGTGGGTGTAGCTCAGTTGGCTAGAGCGACGGGTTGTGGTCCCGTAGGTCGAGGGTTCGAGTCCCTTTACCCACCCCAGTTCTTGCTTCGTGTTGATATCGGGTCGTTAGCTCA
>CALINZ010000192.1 GCA_938045085.1 uncultured Collinsella sp.
CGCCCCACCACTCCACCCACCATATATCGCAAAACACCCCCAAGCATATGTTCGAAAACACAATATGTTGTGTTTAGAGCAAAGGCGGGATGCCACCTGTAGCACCCCGCCTTTCAACCTCAACCTTCAAGTTGACCTTGAGGCGATTTTTACGTCCCTTTACATGCCGTTCACATCGCCCCCAAACTCCCCCACCCAAGGCACGTGCGGCCCACCACCGCGACGCCAAGTGGCGAAAAATGGGACGGGCCCCAGATTGCCCATGCGCGCGCCAAAGCACGCCGCGGCAATCTGGAGCCCGTCCCCAAATACCTATAAATATGCAGGTCAGCGATGTGTTAACGATGTGCCAGCGGGTGCGCCGCCAGATAGACCTCGGTCAGTTGCGTACGATCGACATGCGTGTAGACCTGCGTGGTCGATATATCGGCATGTCCCAAGATCTCCTGTAGCACACGGAGGTCTGCGCCGCCCGCAAGCATATGGGTAGCAAAGGAGTGACGCAGCGTGTGGGGATGGAGTCCCACCAGCCCCACCTGGCGCCCGTAGCGCTCACAGATGGTATGGATGCCCTGGCGCGACAGACGGCGGCCGTTCTTATTTAAAAAGACCGCCGAGGTCTCGGTTCCGCGGGCATGGGCCGCCAAGCGAGAACGCCCCTCAGTTACATAGAGCGTCAGAGCTCGCGCCGCGCTTCCCACCAGCGGGGACAGGCGTTCCTTTGAGCCCTTACCACGAACGAGCACAAAGCCATCGTCGATATGGATATCGCCCACATCGAGCCCCACCAACTCGCTCACACGCAAACCGCATCCGTAGAGCACTTCCAAGATGGCATGGTCGCGCAAGCCCATCTCGCCCTCGGGGAAGTCTTGATCGAGCAGCGCCGAGACATCCTCCACCGATAGATACTCCGGCAAACGCTCAGCCTTTTTAGGCAGGCGCAACGCCGCCGTTGGATTTTGGGCCACAGCCCCATCGCGCACCAAAAAGGCATGCAGGCCCTTCACGGCCGCAAGCGCACGCTCCACCGAGGCATCCGAATAGCCCCCATCGCGACGGTCGGCGACAAAGCCCTCCACGACCTGACGGGTCACCTCTTCAAAGGACACAATACCCGCCCGCTCCAGATAGGCGCAGTACGTCGTCAGGTCACGACGATAGGCCGCAATCGTGTTGCGCGCCAAACCCCGCTCGACCGCGAGGTAATCGAGATACTCCCCCGCCGCCACGGCGAGCGACGAGGGAGTAGCTTCGGTATGTTCCTTATTCGCCGGCACCCTTAGTCCGTAGCGAGGTTCATGGGCGTCACCTGCAGACGGTCGACACCCTCGTGCTGGCCGATCGAAGCGCGCACGAACTCGCGGAACAGCGGCTGCGGGTTGGTCGGGCGGCTCTTGAACTCGGGATGAGCCTGGGTTGCCACATACCACGGATGCACGTCGCGCGGCAGCTCGACCATCTCGACCAGGCGCTCGTCGGGCGACAGGCCCGAGATAACCAAGCCGGCGTCCTCGAGCTGGTCACGGAAGGCGTTGTTGAACTCAAAGCGGTGACGGTGACGCTCGTAGACGAGCTCCTCGCCATATGCCTCACGAGCGAGGGTATCGGCGGCGAGCTTGCACGGATAGGCGCCCAGGCGCATGGTGCCGCCCTTCTCGGTCACGTCCTCCTGCGAGCTCATCAGATCGATGACGCTATACGGACCGTCCGGATCGAACTCGGAGGAGCTGGCACCGGCAAGGCCAACGACATTGCGGGCGAACTCGCACACGGCGACCTGCATACCCAGGCAAATGCCCAGATACGGAATCTTGTGCTCACGGGCAAACTCGGCCGCAAGGATCTTGCCCTCCAGGGCGCGCTTGCCAAAGCCGCCGGGGACCAGGATGCCCGAGGCGTCGCCCAGAACCTCGGAGACATTCTGCTCGTCGAGGCTCTCGCCGTCGACCAGCTGGACGTCCACATGGCGATCGTAGAAGACGCCCGCATGGTGCAGGGCCTCGATAACCGACAGGTACGCATCGGGCAGCTGCGTGTACTTGCCCACGACGGCGATCTTCACCTTGTCGGCGTGATGGTTGGCGTGATTCTGTTTGCGCAGGAACTCGTTCCACTCGCTCATGTCGCGCTCACGCGGATCCAGACCCAGGCGCTCGCAAATGCGCAGGTCAAAGTCCTGCTCGGCAAGCAGCTGCGGAACATCGTAAATGCTCGCGCAGTCCTCGTTGGTAAAGACGCAATCGGTGTCGACGTCGCAGAAGCTTGCGATCTTTCCGCGGATAGCGTCATCGATATGGTGGTCGGAGCGCAGCACGATGATATCGGGCTGGATGCCAAAGCTGCGGAGCTCCTTGACGGAATGCTGCGTGGGCTTGGTCTTGACCTCGTGGGCGGCGGCGATATAGGGGACGAGCGACACGTGGATGTAGCAGACGTTCTCGGGGCCGGCCTCCTTGCGGTACTGGCGAATAGCCTCGACAAACGGCTGCGACTCGATGTCGCCGATGGTGCCGCCGATCTCGGTGATGACGACATCAGCGTCCGTCTGCTTGCCGACGCGGTAGACAAAGTCCTTGATTTCATTGGTAATATGCGGAATGA
>CALINZ010000193.1 GCA_938045085.1 uncultured Collinsella sp.
GGCAGTCGGCGAACAGCGTGAACTGCGACACCACGAGCACCTCGCCGTCGACATCGGCAAGCGCCAGATTGGTCTTGCCGTTCTCGTCCTCGTTGATACGCAGCCCGCGGAGCTTGCCCCACAGCTTGTCGGCCTCGGCACGCGTATCGCCATGGCCCACACCCAGCAGCACCAGGTAGCCGCGTCCAATGCGGCCCACGCACTCGCCGTCGACCGTCACGCCGGCGTTGAGCACGCGCTGCACCACCGCACGCATGGCCTACTCCTCGCCCGTCAGCTTGGCGGACAGATGCTCGAGCGCGTGGAAACGATGGCTGATGGCGTTCTTCTCGTCAGCCGTCAGCTCGGCCATGGTCTTGCCCGGCGTGTCGACCGGCAGGAACAGCGGGTCATAGCCAAAACCATGGTCGCCGCGGCCCTCGTGCGCGATAACGCCCTCGCAGGCGCCCTCGCCATAGGTGACCAGACCGTCCGTGTCGATGAGCGCGACGACGCTCATAAAGCGCGCGGTGCGGTCCTCATCTGCCACGCCTTCCAGGTTAACGAGAAGCTTGGCGTTGTTGGCGGCATCGTCGCCGTGCACGCCCGCATAGCGCGCGCTATACACACCGGGCTCACCGTCCAGCGCGTCGACGACCAAGCCCGAATCGTCGGCAATGGCCATAAGGCCCGTCTCCTCAACCGCGGCTTGGGCCTTGATGATGGCGTTCTCCAAAAACGTCGTGCCGTTTTCCTCGGGATCCTCAAAATCACCCAGCTGGCCGAGCGCCACAAAGCGCACCTCGGGCATGACCTTGCCCAAAATGGCCTCGATCTCGGTGAGCTTATGAGCGTTTCCGGTTGCCACGACGATGGTCGCCGCCGGGTCGAGGGTGTCGATGTCAATCTTCTCAAGTGCCATGACTGGCCTCCTTGTCTCTATAGCAAGCCGCGTGAGGGGCGTTTGGGCACTTGACCTCTCCCCTCTCAGGCGATCGGACCTTTCAACGCAGCATTTCAGCAGATAAAACCTACCAAAATAAACCTGTCCCTTTTGGCAGGTTAGGCGATGGCTTGGCGCTGAAGCTCGATGAGCTCGGCGATACCCTTGTCGCCCAGGTCGAGCAGGGCGTTGAGGCGTTTGCGGTCAAAGGGCGCCTGCTCGCCGGTGCCCTGGAGCTCGATCATCTCGCCGGTGTCGGTGGCGACGAGGTTCATGTCGACCTCGGCATGGCTGTCCTCGGAATAATCGAGGTCAAGCAGCGTATTGCCGTCGGCAACGCCCATGGAGATGGCAGCCACCTGGCCGATAAGCGGGATGCGCTCGATCTTGCCCGCCTCGACCCACATGGCGAGGGCGTCGCGCAGCGCCACCCAGGCGCCGGTGATGCTCGCTGTACGCGTGCCGCCATCGGCCTGAATCACGTCGCAGTCGACGGTAACGGTGTACTCGCCGAGTGCCTTCATATTGACGACGGTACGCAGGCTGCGACCGATGAGGCGCTCGATCTCCATGGAGCGGCCCTTGCGGTTGGCGTGCTCGCGCTTGCAGCGCTTGCCGGTCGACGCCGGCAGCATGGCGTATTCCGCGGTCACCCAGCCGGCCTTAGCTCCCTTTCGCCAGCCCGGCACGCCCTCCTCGATAGTGGCGGCGCACAGCACGCGCGTGTCACCGAACTCGGCCAAACACGAGCCGTGGGCGTGCTTCATGACGCCACGAGTGAGCTTGACGGGGCGCAGCTCATTGGCGGCACGGCCGTTGGCGCGGTTGACCTGCATATACTCCATAGAAATATCCTTTCGGCAAAAGGTGAAAGTGAGCCTTTGGTCGGTGACCTTGTATCTATTTCAGTTCGTCGATATCGATATGCTCAATGCTCTTGAGCGGCTGACCAAAGATAAAGCTGCCCGCCACCGCAAACTCGGCAATGTTATCGGCCGTCGTGGCAAAACGATGCTGCGGCTCGGCGGCGTCGCCCGCCAGCTGCTCGCGGCGCGTGAGGATATCGGTCAGCTCGCGCGTGGTCTCCTCGGCGGAACTCACGACGCGCACCCCAGGCCCCAGCGCATGGCGGATAGGTCCCACCAACAGCGGAAAATGCGTACAGCCGAGCACCACGGTATCGATGCCGTGGTCGCGCAGCGGCTCAACCGTGGCACCCACCAGCGCACGCACGGCAGGCGTATCGAAGATGTCCTCGTTCTCAAGCCACTGTTCCTGCAGATGTGCACCCGAGGCGAGCTCGTGTTCGACAACCTCGACAAAGCTCGAGGCTGGACAGCCGTATACATCGACGCCGGCATCTAGATCCTGAATGGCGCGCGTGTAGGCGCCCGAGCGAATGGTGAGGTTGGTGGCGAGCACGCCCACGCGACGCGTACGCGTGCTGTTGATTGCCGCACGGGCACCCGGCGCGATCACGCCGATCACGGGAACGTCGAGCACCTGCTGGGCCAGACGCAAGGCCGCAGCGGTCGCCGTGTTGCAGGCGATGACCATGATCTTGACGTCGTGCTTCGACAGCCAACGGCCCGCCTGCAACGCAAACGAGCGCACCTCATCCTCGGTGCGGGTGCCGTAGGGGCAGCGCTTGGTGTCGCCAAAGTAGTAGACGGACTCGTGCGGCAGCGCCGTCGCAATCGCGCGCGCAACCGTCAGACCGCCCAAACCAGAATCGAACACGCCAATCGGGCGCGTGTCGCCTGCCGGATTCTCGATATCGGACATTACCTCACCAGTCTCTCTCGAAAAGACATGTCCAAGTGCGGCGACGCCGCGCTACGAACGCGCCGCGACCAGCAGCTCTGCCGTCGCCGCCCAACCGTCGACAATTTTGCCGCGCGTAACGAAAGCGTTCTCGCAAGCAGCCAGGAACTCGGGCGCGCCGGCGCTCGTCAGGCCATTCTCGACCAGGCAGAACGTGCCCACGTGATCGGCCATGTAGAAGTCGGACTCGGAATCGCCGAGCGCCAACGTCTCCTCGCGCTCGATCCCCAGGTGCTCGCAGAAGCGCGCAATGGCGACGCCTTTGTTGAGGCCCGCGGGGTTGATGTTGAAGGCGCGACCGTCCTCGACGCGATCGAGCTCGAGCGTCGTCGGCTTGGACAGATGAGTCAGATGGCCGTTGCAAGCCCAGATCAGACCGCAGCCGGCCTCGTCCAGGATGGCCTGGACCTCATCGTCGGGCACATTGCCGCGCATGCCGACGGTGACCTCACGGTATTTGTAGCCGGTCGACATGTCGTTGTGGTACTCGATCTTGTGCGGCCAGCGGGCAAGGATCTTCTCGCACACGCCGGTCTGCTCGATCACCTGGTGCGGCGTGAGGCCGCAGGCGGGGTCGTAAGGCATGTCACCGGTCAGATACTCCCAATCGTTGGCTTTGAGGTCGTACATAACCAGACCGCCCATCTCACCAATGTAGGAGTTGAGGCCGAGCACGCGCGCGTCCTCGTGGATCATGGTACGGTTGCGGCCCGAGGTGGGAACCACCTGAATACCAGCACGAGCGAGCGCCACGACGGCCTCGACGAGTTTGGTCGAGGGGTTGCCGTCGTTGTCGCGCAGCACGCACGAGCCGGGTGCGAGCATCGTGGCATCCAGGTCGGTAAAGACGTACTTGACCTTGGCCAAACGCTCGCGCATCTCGCCCGAAAGCTCGGCAACGGTCGGCAGGGTGTTGTGGGACATGGTTACTCCGTTTACGTAGAAGGGTTTGGACTTGGACGGCATGTTTTGATTGAGGGAACACGCTTATGGCGACAGCGCACTCAGGGCGCCGCCGCCATCATGGTTCATTATTTAAACTGGGTAACATCGATTAGGCGATTGGCCAGCGAAAGGTCGCTCTCGATGGGCACGAACTCGTCGCCCACGTGCATGAGCTCCTCGTCACCCTTTGCCAGCAGCAAGACAATGGTGGGAGCATCGGGGTTGACATACTCCTCGCGCGCCGCCTTGAACGCCGCATGCACAGCGGCTTCGCGGTCGAGGATGATCTTGTTCGGCGTATCGTCGGGAACATGTTCGGCAAGCTCGCGACAGACCTTCATCGGGTCCTCGTGAGCCGGGTCCTCGTTGGCAAAGATCATCAGGTCGGAATATGGTGCGGCCTCGCGCGGAAGCTGCTCGCGGCGCTCCTGTGCCTTGCCGCCGGCAGCGCCAAACACTGCGATAACCGGGCTGGCGGGAAACGCGCGCTTGACCGACGAGAAAAGCGAACGGAACGAAAGCTGGTTGTGCGCATAGTCGACAACGCAGATCACGCGGCCGTCCTTCGACTCCACGACCTCCATACGGCCCGGCACACGCAGTTTGGAGAGGCCCTTCTTGATGGCATCGATACCGATGCCGATCTCGCGCGCAGCGGCGATAGCGACCAGCGCGTTCTCCACGTTAAAGTCTCCCGCGATACCCAGCAGGATCTTCTCCCCCGCCTCGGACTCGTCGGCACACAGGCCATGCAAGTTGAACTCGATGCTAAAGCCGACCATGCGTACGTCGCTCGCCCACAGGCTTGCCTCGGGATTCTCGACGCCAACGGTCACCAAGCGCTCGGCCGTCGACGCTGCCTCCAGCACACGGTCGGCCTCTTCGGTGCCCAGATTCACCACGGCGGTCTTTGCCTGGTCAAAGATCCTGAGTTTGCTCTCAAAATAATCCTCAAACGTGGGGTGTTCAATCGGCGAGATGTGGTCGCGGCCGATGTTGAGGAAGCACGCCACGTCAAACGGCAGATTCTCGACGCGTTGGTACTTGAGCGCCTGGCTCGAGACCTCCATGACCATGGACTGGCGACCGGACGTGCGGCAGTTGGCGATATGGCGCCAGACCTCGGGGGCCTCGGGCGTAGTATTGGTGCTCTCATAGCACTCGATGCCATCGTCGGTACTCACCGAGCCGATCATGCCGCAGGACTCGCCCGCCGCTTTGATAATCGACTGGAGCATAAAAGCGGCCGTGGTCTTTCCCTTGGTACCGGTGATGCCCACGATCTTAACGTCGTGGTCGGGGCGGTTGTAGACCTCCGGCGGCAACAGGGCCATGGCCGTGCGGACGCTATCCACGACCAGCATCGCCGCGCCGCTCTCCTGCGCCAGCGGCTCCAGAGACTCGACCAGTGACTCCTCGCACACAAATGCGACGGCGCCCGCATCGAGCGCCATGCTCAAAAACACGGGCTTAAAGGCAGCACCTTTGCAGAAGAACACGTCACCTGCCGAGACCGTGCGCGAATCAAACGAGCAGCCGGTCACGGCACGCTCGTCAACCTGCTCTGATGCGCGCAGCTCGCCGCACACATCGAGAAGCTTGGCAAGCGTATCGACCGTGGTCACGGTCGCGGAATCCGAATGGTGCATCTTTCACCTTTCTCAGCCATTTGGCAGGGACGGTTTTATAGTAACTGAAACGCACCCACGCAAAAACGGCTCCCGGAGGAGCCGTTACGCGCAGGCGTTCGTCAGCCGAGGCTAGGCAGCCTGAACAGCGGGCTGGTCCTCGTCGATAAAGAAGCGCTTGTACCACACCAAGAACACGAGCGGCGTATAGATCTTGCGCTGGAAATCGCCCTTGCCCGCAAAGTGCAGATCGAGCAGGTGCATGAGTTCGTCGGTATTGAAGAACTCGCTTGCCCACGGCGCGGTGAAGTACTCCTTGACATAGTCGTACCACTTTTGCTCGCGCAGCCAGTAGACAATCGGCACCGGGAAGCCCACCTTGGGACGGGTGGCCCACTCATCGGGCAGCGACTTGTTGGCAGCGTGGCGGAGTACCTGTTTGTTGCCGTTCTCGTTGATGCGGTAGCGGTCGGGAATGTGCTCGGCGAACTCCATGACTTTGCGGTCCAGGAAGGGCACGCGCAGCTCCAGTGAGTGTGCCATGCACATCTTGTCGGCCTTGAGCAGAATGTCGCCCGGGAGCCACATGTTCATGTCCAGGTACTGCTTCTTGACCAGCTCGGGCTGACCCTTCACGCGCGCATAGATGGGAGCGGCAAGCTCGAAGGCGCCATCGCCGGTGTTGTACTCGGGCTTGAGCACGCCGTCGACCTCGCGCTCCGGCCATACCAGAGCCTGTCCCAGGAACGACTTCTCGGGGATCTCGGCACCCTTGACCAGGAAGTTATGTCCCTTGAAGTACGGCATATGCAGCGCCAGGTTACCGAGCGCGCGACGGATGGGCAGCGGCACCATCTTTTTGTACTTGCGCACCGGGACCGTGTCCTCGTAGTAGGCGTAGCCGCCAAAGAGCTCGTCGGCGCCTTCGCCCGAAAGCACGACGGTAACGTCCTTGCGGGCCATCTCGGCCAAGAACCACAGCGGCACGGAAGACAGGTTGGACTGCGGCTCGTCCATGTGATACTGGATGTCCTCGAGCGCACCGAAGAACTCGTCGGCGGTAATCATCTTGCGAACGTTCTCGACGCCGAGCTTATCGGAAAGTTCCTTGGCGTAGTTGGTCTCGTTGAAGTTCTTGTAGTCAAAGCCCACCGAGAAGGTCTTGTCGGGCATGAGGCAAGCGGCGATGTAGCTGGAGTCGACGCCACCGGAGAGGAACGACGCGACCTTGACGTCGGCGATGCGATGGGCCTCGACACTCTCGTGCACGACCTCGTCCAGCTCATCGACATACTCTTCGAACGGCTTCTCGACGGCAGAGTAATCGCAATCCCAGTAGCGCTCGATGTTCATCTTGCCGGTCGGGATATCGACGGTAAAGTAGTGCGCCGGCGGCAGCTTGTAGACACCCTCGAAGAAGGTCTCCTCAGTCGCCGAATACTGCAGCGTCATGTACGGACGCAGAGCCTTTTTGTTGACCGCCTTGTGGAAGTGCGGGTAGTCCAGGAAGCTCTTGATCTCGGAACCAAAGAGCACGCCCGGAGCGCCGTCGCCCGCATCGGCCATGGGATAGTAGTAGAGCGGCTTGATGCCAAAGATGTCGCGGGCGCCAAAAAGCTTGTTCTTCTTTTTGTCCCAGATGACGAAGGCGTACATACCGCGCAGACGATCGAGTACGGCCTCGCCCCACTCCTCGTAGCCGTGCAGGAGGCTCTCGGTGTCGGCGCCGCAGTGGAACTTGTAGCCCTTGGCCTCGAGCTCGGAACGGAGTTCTTGGAAGTTGTAGATCTCGCCGTTGAAGACAATGACGACGCTGCCGTCCTCATTGGCCATGGGCTGAGCGCCGGCCTCGGTCAGGTCGAGGATCGACAGGCGGCGGAAGCCCAGGGCAACGCGGCCGTCGATAAACTGACCGCCCATGTCGGGACCGCGATGGACGATGCGGTCCATCATCTTGGTGAGCACCTCGGATTGGTTATCCGTCCCACCGACAAAACCGACAAAACCGCACATATACTATCCCCTCTGCTGTTGCTGGGCATCAAATCGAATCAGTAGCTTTTGAGTATACCCGAGGGCGTAAAGAGGGGCGGAATGTTCAGGCAATCTCAACTGAATCAGCTCCGCTGTGACACGCGCCGGTTACCTTTAATGGATATGAGGTGAATGGGGCGATTGTTTTGCTATACTCTCTCCGCACGGGCGATTGGCGCAACGGTTAGCGCAGGTGCTTTACACGCACAAGGCTGGGGGTTCGAATCCCTCATCGCCCACCATTGA
>CALINZ010000194.1 GCA_938045085.1 uncultured Collinsella sp.
TCCAAACCCTCGACAACGCCGAGCTTGCTGCGATTGGCCGCATTCACGATGCCGATCGGGCACTCGCTGCCATCGCGACGGTCAAGGACGCTGGGCTTGACGTGTCGTGCGACCTTATGTGCGGACTTCCCGGGCAGACCGCAGCGAGTTGGAAACGCACGCTCGATGGCGTGCTGGCGGCGGCGCCGCATCATGTGTCGGTGTACCCGCTCACGCTCGAGGAAGGCACGCCGCTCTACCGCATGGCGTGTCGCGACGAGTCGCTCGAGCCCGACGAGGATTTTCAGGCTGCATGCATGGATGCGGCGCGTGAGTGCCTGGGTGCGGCCGGCTATCACCCGTATGAGGTGGCAAGCTACGCGCTCGACGGCCATGAGTGCGCCCACAACATTGCCTATTGGACCGGACAGGGCTATCTGGGCTTGGGCCGCTCTGCCGCCGGTATGCTCGACGCCGAGGATTTTGATCGCTTGGCTGGGTTGTTTCCCGACGTGCCTGCTCGCGGCGATGCGTATCGCGTGCGCTTGGTGCAACGCGACGATGCCGCGATGACGTTTGATGCCGAGTATCTGTCGCAGCGCGAGGTTGCGGCCGAGGATTTGATGCTCGCCTGCCGCATGACGCGTGGCATTGGGCCCAATCTGTTGGTTCGCTCGGCAAGCGTGATCGCTGCAGACGAGTTGGCGGCGGCCTGTGACCGTGCGCTCGAGTTGGGTCTTGCCACTTGGGTGCCCGATTATGTCGAGGGGCATGCGGGGTGCGTCGCCTCGAAAGACGTTATCGCAGGTCGTGCCCACGCCCGTTTAGCGCCCACCCACTTGGGCTGGCTCGATGGAAATGTGCTGTTCGAGCTGTTTTGGGGTCTAGCTTAGGCCGCTCGGGTAGAATTACCGCAATATATACGCTGCTGTGAGCAGGAGGTTGCCGCGCATGGCGACGATGAACGAAAAAGATTACTACGAGATTTTGGGTGTCTCCAAGGACGCCACCTCGCGTGATATACAGAAGGCCTTCCAGCAAAAGGCCCGCAAGCTCCATCCGGACGTCAACAAAGAACCTGATGCCGAGGAAAAGTTTAAAGAGGTTTCCGAGGCCTACGCCGTGCTTTCGGACGAGCAGAAGCGTGCGCGCTACGACGCCATGCGCTCGGGCAACCCCTTCGCCGGCGCTCCTACGGCTTCGCCCTATGGCGGCGGCTACGCCGGGAGCGCAGGCTATGGCAATCCCTTTGAGGGCGGCTTTCCCTTTGGTGGCGCCTGGGGCCAGCCGCGTCGCGGGCAGGCTGCCTATAATCCCGAGAACGGCGCCAACGTGGTCGTCGATATCAAGCTCGACGCCAAGGAGGCCAAGGGCGGTGCCCGCAAGACCGTCCGCTATACGCGCTTCGATACCTGTGGCCACTGTGGCGGCTCGGGTTCTGTTTCGTCCGAGCATGCACATACCTGTCCGAGCTGCGGTGGTCGCGGCCACATCGATGTCGACCTGTCCTTCCTGTTCGGTGCCGGCACGTTTCAGTCGGTCTGCCCCGAGTGCGGCGGTTCCGGTAAGGTCGTCGCCGACCCCTGCCCCGATTGCGACGGCAGCGGGCGGACCCGTGTGACCTCCGAGCAGACAATTGAGTTTCCTGCCGGCACGCACGATGGCGACGAGGTCCGTATTGGCGGCATGGGTCACGCCGGCACCAACGGTGCCTCGGGTGGCGATTTGGTCGGTCGCGCCCATGTTGAGGCCGAGCGCCTGGA
Organism: uncultured Collinsella sp.; assembly: GCA_938045085.1. Taxonomy (GTDB): domain Bacteria; phylum Actinomycetota; class Coriobacteriia; order Coriobacteriales; family Coriobacteriaceae; genus Collinsella. The sequence continues at coordinate 1,743 of CALINZ010000194.1, forward strand.
AGGCAAGGCCCGTACCGGTTTTTACCTGATGGGCATCGTGGCGCCGTTTTTGGTGCTGTCGGCCATCTCGGGCGTGTTCTCGGCCTTTGCCGTGATGTGCTTTATTCCGTTTGCCATGGGCCTGTTCATGGTGGTCTCGGACGGCGTGCTGCACCGCAGCCTGCTGTGGTGGAAGCGCGGCGCGATGCAGTTTGCCAACGGTTTTGCCAACGGATTTATGTTTGCGCTCGTGTCGGTTTGGTTTGCGAGCTGCTCGCAGCGTGCCATGCTTTCGCCCTACGCAATGCAATAACATCAACCCCTCTGTTTGCGGCCGGCCCAGCTTGGGTATAGGACGCACTGTGACAATAATGAAAGTCGGAAGGATTCGGTCGTGTCGGAAAATAGGGATTACTACGAGGTACTTGGCGTCGACAAGGATGCCGATGCGCGGACGATTAAGCGCGCGTTTCTAAAGAAGGCCCGTACCGTACACCCGGACGTTTCGGACGACCCCGAGGCCGAGGCCAAGTTCAAAGAGCTCAACGAGGCCTATTCCGTTCTTTCCGACGAGCAGAAGCGTGCTAACTACGACCGTTACGGCACCGCGGACGGCCCCGGTGGCTCCGGCTATGTCGACATTAACGATATCTTTGGCGGCATGGGCATGGACGACCTCTTCTCGTCGTTCTTTGGCGGCGGTGCTGGCGGTGGCGCCCGAAATCGCCGCGAGCGTCGTCGCGGCCGCGATATGGCCATCTCCCTTTCGGTTACCCTTGAGGAGGCGGCGCTCGGGTGCAAAAAGACGATCAGCTATGACCGCCTTGCTCCCTGCGAGGATTGCAACGGCACCGGTAGGGCCGAGGGCGCACAGGAAAAGCAGTGCAGCCGCTGCCACGGCACGGGCTATGTCACGACGGTCCAGCGCTCGTTCCTGGGCCAGGTTCAGTCCTCTTCGCCTTGTCCCGACTGCCATGGCGAGGGCACGGTCATCGACCATCCCTGCGAGACCTGCGACGGTCAGGGCCGCACGCCTTCGCACGAAAAGATCGACATCGATATTCCCGCCGGTGTTTCGACCGGTCGCCAGCTGCGCGTGAGCGGCTTTGGCGAGGCGGGCCTTCGCGGTGAGCCCTCGGGCGACCTGATCGTCAACGTGCGCGTCGCCGACCACGAGCGTTTTAAGCGTAATGGTGATGATCTGTACTTGGTGAGCGATATCTCGATTGCGCAGGCCGCGCTCGGTTGCGAGATCGAGGTCGAGGGCATTATGCCCGATGAGGTCGTCAAGCTGTGCGTCCCCGCCGGCACACAGTACGGTGACACCGTGAGCGTCAACAATTACGGCATGCCGCGTATCGGCGGTGGCGGCTCGCGCGGTCGTCTGATCGTGCAGATGCGCGTCGTCGTCCCCACCAATCTCTCCAACAAGCAGCGCGAGCTGCTTCGCGCCTTTGCCGACGAGATGGGCGATGACGTCGCATCCGGTAAGAAATCCGTGACCGATCGTATCAAGAGCGCCCTCGACGATATCCTCGATTAAGGAGCCCGCGTGCTCGCACCTCATATCTCTGTCGTCAACCTCGGCTGCCGTGTCAACCGGGTTGAGTCCGACCGTATCACTGCCGATCTTATGCGCCTGGGCTTTGCGATGGTGGAGCCTCAGGATGCTGAGCTGATCGTCATTAACACCTGTGCCGTTACGGGCGAGGCCGAGGCCAAGACCCGTAAGGCCGTTCGCCATGCGCTGGCCTATCCAAATGAGCCTTATGTGGTCGTGACCGGATGCGTGGTCAATCTGCATCCCGAGGAGCTGCTGGAGCTTTCGGACCGCGTGATCGCCGAGCCGTCCAAGATCGATGTCGCCGAACGCGTCTGTGAGGTGCTGGGCGTTGAGTCCGATGACGTTCCCGCCTGCAGCGACGGCGAGGTTGTCGACGCACTCGGTCGCTCGCGTCTGGGCGTGAAGATCCAGGACGGCTGCAACCATCGTTGCACCTATTGCATTGTGTGGAAGGCTCGCGGCCCCGAGCGCTCCGTGCCGGTCGAGTCTGTGCTCGAGCAAGTTCGCGAGGCTCAGGAGGCCGGCGTGCCCGAGGTGGTGCTGACGGGTGTGAACCTGGGCGCCTACGATGGCAAGAGCGCGACTGATGAACACGTTGAGATCGATGAGCTGCTCGAGGCGATCATGGAGCGCACGTCTATTCCGCATGTGCGCATTTCCTCGGTCGAGCCCATGGATATCTCCGAGCCCCTGCTTAAGGTCATGGCGCGCTATCCGAAGCGCATCGCCCCGTTTTTGCACCTGCCCGTGCAGTCCGGCTGCACCAGGACACTGCATCGCATGGGCCGTCCCTATAGCGCCGAGGCCTTCGAGGAGACGGCGCGCATGATTCGCACCAACTTGCCTCAGGCGTCCCTTTCGTGCGATGTCATCGTCGGTTTTCCCGGCGAGACGGACGAGGAGTTTGAGGAGTCGCTGGCGCTGTGCCGTCGCGTGGGCTTCTCGCGTATGCACGTGTTCCGCTACAGCAAGCGTCCCGGTACCCTTGCTGCCGATATGCACGACCAGGTACTGCCCGAGGTTATGGCCGAGCGCAGCCGCCGCATGCGAGCCGCGGCGCAGGAGCTCGCCATTGCCGACGCTCGCCGCCGCGTGGGAACCGTCGAGCGCGCCGTGCTCGAGTATGGCGACAACTTGACGCTCGGTTCGTTCCATCATGCCCGTCTTGACGATACCCGTGGACTCGCAGCCCCGTGCCTGCTCGATGTTGCTATCATCGGAGTCGATGATTCCGGCTTGGTCCATGCACGCAGGGAGGTCCATGGAAGCCTCGAAGATTAGACTTACCGTTCCCGAGGGAATTGATCCTTCGCGCGTTTTGGGTGCCGGCGACGGCGTCCTGCGTGCGCTGGA
>CALINZ010000195.1 GCA_938045085.1 uncultured Collinsella sp.
GGGATGCGATAGGTACAGATCGACGACTTCGTTGCCGTTGGCGGCGCGGGTGACCACGACGCCCTCGGATTCTAGCAGCGCCTGGGCAATCTCGGCATTCAATTCGTTGTCTTCGGCGAGCAGTACGTTCATGTCGGCGAGCGAGCAGTCGAGCGCCCTCTCGACCGTATTCGCCCGCGCCCGGGGGTTCTTGTCGATATCGAGCGGAATTTCCACGTAGAACGTGGTGCCCACATGGAGTTCGCTGGTGACTTCGATGGTGCCGCCCATCAGTTCAATAAGCGACTTGACGATTGGCATGCCCATGCCGGTTCCTTGGAACTTGCTGCGCGCATCGTCACCTTCTTGGGCAAACGGCTCATAGATATGCTTTAAAAACTCGGGAGCCATGCCAATGCCGGTATCCGAAACGCTAAAGCAAAAGAGCGCGCGCCCGTTATCGAGTGGCTTGGTCTGTGAACTAAAGGTGACGGAGCCGCCGTGCTTGTTGTACTTAATGCTGTTGTCTAACAGGTTGATCATGACCTGTCGGATATGGGTGGGACTGCCGATTACGTATGGCCCCGTGGCGTACGGCAGACTATTGTCCTGCATTGTGATGCCGTTACTGGACGCGCGGAGCTTGCACAGCACCAGCGTATCATCACAAAGCTCTTTGAGGTTAAAAGGCGCATGTTCCAGTGTTAGCTTGCGGTCTTCGATTTTTCCCATCTCGAGGATGTCGTTGATCAGCGAGAGCAGGTGATTGGCGGCAACGCGCGCCTTGGCACGGCTCTCGCGGGCGACTTGCATATCGCCTTCCTTCAATTCTTCAATTTCGATAAGGCCCAGGATACCGTTGAGCGGCGTACGGATGTCGTGGCTCATGCGCGTGAGGAATGCCGTCTTAGCGGCGTTGGCAGCATCGGCTTTTTTGCGCTCGGTTCGAGCGCGCACGAGCGCCCAGATGAGCAGGACGATGCCGACCGACAACATACCGATGAGGGTAGCTGCAATGGCGGTGCGGTTGCGATAAAGGAATTGAAGCGTGTTGGATTCCTGGGCCGTGTACGACGTGGAGGAGTAATTACTTGCGGAGAGCGATTCTCCGGCATTGATGATGCCCTTGTTGATGATTCCCAGCAGTTCGGGCTCGCCGCGCGACATCAAGCACGCGAGGTCACAGGTGTCAGGGAGCTCGACCGTCTCGCAGTCCTCGAGATCATAACGGTCACCGATGGTTTTTACGCGTGAACTGGGAGCGACGATGCAGCGCGCCGTTCCCTTCCTGAGGGCGTCGAACGCTTCATCGTCGGATTGGTATTCGGTTACGGTCGCTGTGGGGAATAGACTTTCAAGTGCATTTCGGTTGACAAACGATGATTTGGTACAAGCGATGTTCTGAAGGTCTTTTTTCAGGTTACTGCCGGTGTGGATGGCGGTGAGGGACATGGTCCCCAACGATACCGACTGCACAACGCCTGATTGCTCGGCAAACCAGTAATCTCGGTATACCGGCAGCGCGACGTCTATGCTTCCCTTTGACAGGGCCTTTGACATCATCTTGTAGCTATCAAAGGCGACGGTTTTGACCGTAATGCCAAATTTATCGCGCAACGTCGTCGCAAGCGATGCGAGCGAGCCTTCCATTTTGCCGTCTTCGTCTTCGTTGCAGTAGGGGAGTTTGCCCGTAATGTAGCCGAGCGTGATGGTGTTGTTGTTCGCCTTGAGCCAGGCGCGCTCATCGCCGGTGAGCGAGGATGATCCGCTGTTTTGCGCTGAATAGTTCGATTTGACCTCGTCGTTATAGCGGGGGTTGACGCGGTTGATTGCCGCCATTGCGGAGTTGATGTTGTCCATCAGGTCGGGGCGGCTTTTGGGAACGGCAAAGTAGTAGTCGCTCGAACCGACGTAGAACATGGGCGACGCCTCGGGCGACGAAATGGTGTCGTTCATGATGATGGCGTCGACCTCGCCGTTTGCGAGCGCGTCAAAGAGAACGGAGCCTCCGTCATACTCCCTGTATATGCAGGCGATTCCCTCGTTGGCGAGCCACTGCTGGCCGACGATGGTTTGCATAACACCGGAGTTGTAACCGATGGTGAGACCCTGGAGTGCTTGAGGGTCACCCTTGGCCAGGTCGTCACGGTCGGGCCTGGCGTAGATGTAGTAGCGCTCGGTGCCCTCGGGGTTCGAGGAAAAGAGCAGCTTTTGGGCGCGTTCCTCGGAGTAGGAGATGTTGGGCATGAGGTCGATCTCGCCTGCCTCGAGCATGTCCATAAGCTCGGTGAAGGTGCCGGAGACGTATTCGTACCGCCAGCCGGGCGTGTAGTACGACAGGGTCTGGAGGTACTCGTAACCCCATCCCGAGAGACGCTCGCCGGGGGTGCCGTTCTGGAAGCCCTCGTTGTTGACGAGCCAGCCGACGCGGACCGTCTTGACTGGCTGACTAGAGTCATCGGCAAAAGCCTGGACAGGCGCGATGGAACTCAGTGCGGCAAGCGCGGCAAGCACAATGGCCAGGGCGCGACATATAACTGAACGAAGGACAGTGGCAGCTCTCACATGCAATCCTAACGAATCGAGACAATACCGCATAAGGATACCAGCTCAGCCTGCCCAGTCGGCAGCTGTACCGCTAAACGCTCCCGCCCGGCAGTCATCGGGGACGTTCTTAAACGACTAGTCATTGGGGACGTTCTTGTTTGACTGGTCATTTAAGAACGTCCCCAATGACTAGTTCCGTTTGCTGGGGAGGCGTGGGACAATACCGAGCGAACGTGATTGGTTGTCCGTGGAAGGGGTCGCGATGAAAAAGCTCAGGACGCTTGCCGATGTGCTGCGACAGGCTGGCTTTGCACGCATTACGGGCCTGTTTCTTATTTTCTATCTGCTTTGCTCGACGGCTGTCTGGCTGTCCGAGCCCACGACCCTCACGTTTGGCGATGGTCTCTGGTTTAGCTTTGAGACGGTCTCGACGATTGGCTTTGGCGATATCCCCGCTGAAACGCCGGTTGCCCGCGGCATTACCGTTATCCTAAGCGTCATCAGTATCTTCTATATCGCCATGCTTACGGGCGTGGCGGTGAACTACTGCAATACGCTTATCAAGATGCGCCAAAAGGACACCATGGCGCGCTTTATGGACGATCTTGAGCATTTGGAAGAACTCGACCGCGATGAGCTCGCCGATTTGTCGCGCCGCGTGCGCGAATACCGTCGCCGGCAACGATAGAACGGGTGCCGCGCGTCACGACGAGGGGGATTGCATATGAACATCACCGTCTACCTGGGCGCGAGCGTCGGCAACGACCCGGCGTTTCTGCCCGCAGTGCAGGAGCTGGGCAATTGGATTGGCGCCAACGGACACGCGCTCGTATACGGCGGGTCCAAATCGGGACTGATGGGCGCGCTCGCCGATAGCGTACTCGAGGCAGGCGGACATGTGACGGGTGTGGAGCCGAGCTTTTTTATCGAGGCAGAGTTTCAACACGACGGAATCGACGACCTTATCGTGACGAGCGATATGGCGGAGCGCAAGGCCAAGATGATCGAGCTCGGCGATGCGTTCATCGCATTTCCGGGCGGCATGGGCACGCTCGAGGAGATTGCCGAGGTTATGTCCGCGGTGTCGTTGGGGCACCTGAGCTCTCCGTGCATCCTGTATAACCTGGACGGTTACTACAACGACCTCAAGGCGTTGCTCGGGCACATGATTGATAAGGGGCTTTCGAGCCCGAGGCGCCAGCACGGCATCTACTTTGCCGACGATTTGCGCGAGATTGCCTCGATTATCAACGGATAAGTCTTGAGCCTGCCCCACTATGGCTCCCAATGGTGCCGTTTGCGGCGCAGGTGGTTGGCTCGTTCGGGCAACGCTCGCTCTACAATAAAACGTATCTATGTCGACTTTGACCGCGGGAGGACCCGATGGATAACCTTGCCAAACCCACGAACCGAGCGCTGTTTTTGGTCAGCGTTGCCGTGACCGGTGCACTCGCGGGTGCCGCAGTCTGGCTGTTCTTTTTTGCGATGGAGCACGGTATCGACTATCTATGGACCGAGATTCCGCACGCGCTGGGCGTCGCTTCGCCCGAGCTTGCCAGCGGCCCGTTTGGCTTTCTGCCGTACCCGTTTTTTGTCTGCCTGCTGGGCGGCCTGTTAATCGGTCTGTACGAAAAGATGACAGGCACCAAGACCGATGACCTCAACCAGGTGATGGCTAAGGTTAAGCAAGACGGGCGCTACCCGTACGACAACCTGGGCAAGCTTTCGCTCGCGGCATTGCTGCCGCTGCTGTTTGGCGGAAGCATTGGACCGGAGGCCGGCCTGACCGGCGTTATCGCCGGTCTGTGCAGCTGGGTCGGCGACCGCATGCGTCGCTTTGGCGCCGAGTTTAGGGAGCTCACGTTGCTGGGCACCCAGGCTGCCCTGACGGCGCTCTTTACCGCGCCCGTCTTTGGCTTTGTGGCGCCGCTTGCCGGTAGCACCGACGGCCAGGGTGAAGACGCCGACGATGAGTCCGCGTCCGGCGAGATCACCATCAAGCTGCCCAAGGCGCAAAAGACGGTGGTCTACGGTATTGCGATTGCCGGCGGTCTGGGCACCTACCTGCTGCTTGGACAGCTTGTGGGCGGCGGCATGGGCATGCCCAGGTTCGAGTCCGCCGAGGTGGGCAACCTAGAGCTTACCTGGCTCGTCCCTCTGTCGTTGATCGGCACCGTCTGCGGATGGCTGTACTTTGTCTCTGAGCATGCGAGCGAGGCACTGTCTCACGCAATAGGGGAGCGTCCTGTCGTCAAGGCCATGCTAGCCGGTCTGGCGCTCGCCATCTGTGGCACGGTTCTGCCCTACACCATGTTTGCCGGCGAGACCCAGGCCGACGTGCTCATGGAAACCTACCTGACCATTCCCGCTGGCGTGCTTATCGCGACCGGTCTTGTTAAGGCCATGCTGACGCCCGCCCTCATCAACCTTGGTTGGCGTGGCGGCCACTTCTTCCCGGTTATCTTCTCGGGTGTGAGCCTGGGCTACGGCCTTGCCATCCTCACCGGCGCCGATCCGGTCTTTTGCGTCGCCGTCTGCACGGCATCGACGATGGGTGCGGTCATGCGCCAGCCGGTCATGGTCGTGGGCCTGCTGCTCATGTGCTTCCCACTCAAGGGTATCGTCTGCATGATCATCGCGGCCGTCATCGCCGCCGGCATTCCACTGCCCAAGCCGCTGCGCAAGTAGCGCGGTTTTTCACGAGTCAATTCCAGGGGTACGAGATGATCCTGTACTTTAGCGCGACAGGGAACAGCGAGCATGTGGCGCGTCGCATTGCAGCGGCGACAAGCGACAAAGTTATGTCGATTGAGCGCTTTGATGCCGAGATCCTTCACCTTGCTGTGATGGAAGGCCCCTGTCGGCTGGGGTTTGTCGCCCCGGTATACGCCTGGGGCTTGCCGACGCCAATGATCGAGTTTTTGAAGACTGTCGACCTATCGGTTGCTGCCGGCACAAAGGGCGGCGAGCGCCCCTATACGTTCTATGTCTCGACATATGGTTCGACGACCGGGCAATCGGCCAAGTTCGCCCGCGATCTGCTGCACGAGCGTGGGCTCGAGTTAGATGCGGCGATGAGCGTCAAGATGCCCGATACCTGGACGCCTGTTTTCGACCTGTCTGACCCTCAAAAGGTTGAGGGTATCAATAGAGCTGCCGAGGCGCAGATTGATGCCGTGATCGAGGCGGTGCGGGCACGCCGCACGGGCAACATGATGCGCCATCGCGTGCCTCTGTTTGCATCGTGCGCGTATCATGTGTTTGGGCTGCCGCGTATGCAGCAGACGAGCAAGTTTGCCGTCGATGCTAGCCGCTGCGTTGGGTGTAGCCTCTGCGCTAAGCGCTGCCCCATGGCGGCGATTGAGATGCGCGAGGGCCTTCCCGTCTGGACAAAGCCGGAGTGCGCAGCCTGCCTTCGTTGCCTGCACTGTTGTCCCAAATTTGCCATCTCGCACGGTAAGCGCACGGCATCCCACGGTCAGTACAGGCATCCTAAGCCAGGTGTGAGGATGTAGCGGCTGCTGGCCGCGCTACTTCCAAACTGCGAGCGCGGCGGTGCCCAGTACGATGAGGGCGAGACCGATGGCGCTGCGGCGGGAGAGTTTTTCGTTGAATGCCAGGCGCGCAAATAGCACCGATACGACAATCGATAGTTTGTCGATCTGCACCACGACACTCACCTGGCCTGCAGCGATGGCATAGTAATAGAGCAGCCACGATGCTCCAGTCGCGATGCCCGATGTTGCGAGAAATGTGAGTTCGCGCCGGTCAACGTGCGCGACCTGCTCCAGTTTTCCCTTGGCTGCCACGATTGCCCATGCCATAACCAGTACCACGCAGGTGCGGATTGCCGTGGCCAGGTTTGACTCGACGCCTTCGATGCCGATCTTGGCCAAAATAGAGGTGAGTGCCGCGAACACGGCGGCGCCGAGGGCGTAAGCGAGCCAGGTTCGGTCTTGCTGCTGCTCGGGTTCGGCGGACTGCTTCTTCTCGATCATTAAAAACGTGCCGAGGGTGATGGCAGCGGTTCCCACGAGCTTAACCGCAAGGTTGCTCGTCTCGTCAAAAAGCGCGATGGCGACCAGCGCGGCGAGCACGGTGCTCATCTTGTCGACCGGTACGACCTTATTGACATTTCCGATGCTCAACGCCTTAAAGTAACAGATCCACGAAGCACCGGTAGCGAGTCCCGAGAGGACGAGAAAGAGCCAGGATCTGGGTTCGATGCTGCCAATGGTTCCAATGGATCCAGAAATGCCCGCCATTGCCCAGGCGAAAACGAGCACCACGCAGGTGCGAATGGCCGTCGCGACATCGGAGTCGGTCTGCTTGATGCCGCATTTGGCCAAGATGGATGTGATGCCGGCAAAGAATGCTGACGCAAATGCTGCGACAACCCACGACACGGGTGCGGTGCCTCCTTGGATAATGGGTTTATCCTGCGAGTTTTATGGGCATGAGGATACCGCCCCACCATGAAGGTTTGATATGGCCGCGGCGAGACGGGGGTTATGTTCCGGGGAGCCATTTGGTGAAGGCTCGAATTGTCGATATGCTGTCGACTTCTCTTTGGTTTCCAAGATCTAAACGGCATGCTTCGAAGGGCGGCGGCGTTGTTGTTGCTTCGTCTTATCTAGTAAATGAGGTGGCGTGCAGCCCAAGCCCTTTGGCTGTCGATTACAGGTCGCGTGCCCGATAGACCTTGGTGCTGACTGCGCAGCTGATTGCACATAGCGCGAGGGTAAGTGCGGCGATGCCTGCACACAGACAGCCCAGAACGGCGGAATCGGGATTCGCTCCGGCAATCGACATGAGCCAGTTGCTGATGGGGTTGGAGGAGCTCAGCGTGGCCATGGCAAGGCATCCGAGCATGGCAAACAGACCAACGGATAGGCGCAGCGCCTCCATGTGTCCAAAGCGAAAGAACAGCGGCTGCGCCAAAAACACCATCATGAGGGAGATGAGCATTGATGCTGCTGAGGCTATTGCAATCTCAAAGACAATCTGTCCCGTCAACGGGATACCCGCGCTGTTGAAGAGCGGGAAGGAGACGATGCTCAGAAGCGCGGCGGCGCACGCCGTGACAGCCGAGAAGACAATGATGCTCAGGTAGCGTGCGCAGATGATGTCTTTACGCGAGAGAGACAGCGTTGCGCGATAGCGCTCCCAACCGTTTTGATTGTCGAAGCCGGCCAGCGAGCTCATGACCATGATGGGTGACATGGCACTGACCGCGCAGGCGCCAGCGCTCATGCCGGAATCGCCGTCCGATGCGTTGGCAAGGGTCAGCACGACGAATATGAACAGGCCGACGCCCGCGATGCTCGGGACGAGCGTGCGAACGATAGCGAGCTCGGACATAAAGGCGCGTTTCATTTCGAAGCCCCTTTCAGCATGAGGCGCAGATAGTCGTCAATGGTTGCCCGATCGCAGGGAATCTCGGGGAAGGCCTCGAGCGTTTCGCGACGGTTGGGCACGAGCACGTCCACGCTATAGGCGTGGTGGGCGGCACGGGCACCTT
>CALINZ010000196.1 GCA_938045085.1 uncultured Collinsella sp.
TGTCGGCGCCACCGGTGCCGGTAAGACGACCATCACCAACCTCATCAACCGCTTCTACGACATCGCCGACGGCAAGATCCGCTACGACGGCATCAACGTCAACAAGATCCGCAAGGCCGACCTGCGCCGCTCGCTGGGCGTCGTGCTACAGGACGTGAACCTGTTCACCGGCACTGTGATGGATAACATCCGCTACGGCAATCTGGATGCCACCGACGAGGAGTGCATCGCGGCAGCAAAGCTCGCCGGCGCGGACGACTTTATCACCCGCCTGCCCGACGGCTACGACACGATGCTCACCGGCAACGGCGCCCAGCTGTCGCAGGGCCAGCGCCAGCTGATCTCGATCGCACGCGCCGCCGTCGCCGATCCGCCGGCGATGATCCTGGACGAGGCCACGTCGAGCATCGATACCCGCACCGAGGCCATCGTGCAAGCCGGCATGGACAAGCTCATGGAAGGCCGCACGACGTTTGTCATCGCGCACCGCCTGTCCACCGTGCGCAACTCCGACGCAATCATCTGTCTGGACCACGGCCGCATCATCGAGCGCGGCAACCACGACGAGCTGATCGCCAAGCGCGGATACTACTATCAGCTCTATACCGGAGCGTTTGAGCTGGAGTAGTTCGGCTCGCCGAGATGGCCGATTTGCCGCTCATTCGTCGGGCATGACCCTAAGGTCAATGCCCTCCTCTTTCGGGGCAAATCGACTCATCTCAACGACCCAAACACAATGCGCCGCAACGAATAAAGCCTCCGCAGCCACACGAGCTGCGGAGGCTTTTTTCATGCCGGCCGGAAACCGTATCCCACTTTTCGGGCGGGACTGCGGACGATTTCCTGGACCGCTAAATCGCGGCCATCCCCAGCGACGACCGGTAGTCGTCCGGCGTCGCGCCGCCGAGCGCGTCGCTTGCCCGCTCGGAGTTGAAGCGCCCTATCCACGCGCCGAGGGCCTCGATGAACTCCCCGGGCGACCAGCCGGACCAGTCCCTCCCGTGGAAGAACTCCTTCTTGAGCAGGCCGAAGAAGCCCTCCATCGCGGCGTTGTCGGGGCTGCAGCCCTTGGCCGACATGCTCCTGACCAGGCCGTTCCGCTCGCATATCGATATCCAGCCCGGCCAGCGGTAGTGCGCGCCGCGGTCGGAGTGGATCACGGGGCGCTCGCCGGGCGCCAGCCGGGAGCACGCGTCCGACAGCGTCGAGTTCGCGAGGTCGGCGTCCGGGTGCTCGCCCGCCCGCCAGGCGACGACCGAGGAGTCGAAGCAGTCCCTGATGGCGGACAGGTACACCTTGCGGCCCGTCGGCAGCCTGAACTCGGTTATGTCGGTGAGCCACAGGAAGTTCGGCAGGGCCGAGCGGAAGTCGCGGCGCACGAGGTTCGGCGGGGCGGGGGTCACCTCGCCGCCGTAGGAGCTGTAGGCGCCGGCCCTCCTCCTCATCCACCTCGGGACGAGCCCCTCCTCGCGCATGATGCGCCGGACGACCTTCTCGGAGACGCGCACGGGGTCGTCGAGCTCGCGGAGCCTGCGCACCACGAACCGGTAGCCGCGCGCGCCGTCGCCGTCCTCCAGGAACACCCGCCGCACGACGTCCCTCAGCGGCGCCAGGCGGTCCGGCCTGGCGATCGCGCGGCGCTGGTAGTCATAGGAGCTCCTCGATATCCTCAAGAAGCCGGTGAGTTCTCTCAAGGACCACTTCCCCGCAGGCCTCAGGCGGTCTATCACCAGGGTCTTCTCCCTGTTCGACATCCCGTCGAGGCTCTCGGCTTTTAAAACGTCCTGCACCGCCCTCAGCACCGCGTTCTCGAGCCTGAGCCGCTCGATCAGGGCGTCCTTGTCCTCCGGGTCGATGTCGGGGTAGTCGGGGCCGTCCCCGACGAGTCGCGGCAGGTCCATTCCTCCACCGGCCCTTCCCGCGGGCTTGCGCACGTCCCTGATCCAGCGCCAGACGGACGTCTTGCCGGGCCCGCCGAGTATCTCGGTTATCTCCATGACGGTGAGCCCGGCGCCGCGAAGCGCCCTGGCCCTCTCCACCATTCTCCTACTGTATGCCATGCGGACTCCGTTCCGGACCTCAACGGTCCAACTTTTTGTCCGCAGTCCCGGCCCAAAATGGGATGCCGTTTCCCGCTGGACCCCCTCCGGGAAACGGCATCCCATTTCAAGCACAAAACGGGATGAGCTTTCCCATGGTGATCCAAGACCAGAAACATGTTCGATAGCGCGGCCAGGTCAAGAACAACAAGACAAGCGTCACGCCAATTTGGACGAGCGTCTGCTGCAGTTTGAGGCTGCTGGCCCATATGGTAGAGTTAACCACCCATGAATTTCAGCACACTGCGTGCTACCTGTTCTTTTGTCATTTAGGGGAGTGAACTTGTGAATATTTAGGGGAGTGAACTTGTGAATACTTCTGTCGCCAAGAAGGCCGGCCAGGCGGTGCGCCTGCTCATGATGGTGCTCACGGCAGTTCTCATTTTCTTCTTCATCAATGTTATGCTGCTCGTCTCCGATATCCAGGGCACGGCGCGTGTGGTCAACTACGCCGGTCTGGTGCGCGGTACCACGCAGCGAATCGTTAAGCTCGAGGATGCGGGCCAGCCTCAAGATGACCTGCTCAAAGCCGTGGATTCATACATCAACGGTTTGCGTTACGGAAGTGACGACCTCAACCTCGTCCGTCTCGATGACGATGAGTACCAGGCAAAGATGACCGAACTCGCGAGCTATTTTGACAGGCTTCGCACCGAGATTACCCGCGTGCGCGAAGTCGGCTACGAGAGCACCGACATCATCGCCATGAGCGAGGAGTTCTTTGGCATTTGCGACGATGCTACGCGACTCGCAGAGGACTACTCTCAGGAGAAGGCGTCGGCGCTCAACTATCTCGAGGGCCTGGTGATCATCGACATCATGGGCTTGGTGGCGACCTTTGCGGTCGAACTTGTTCGCGCGGTGCGAACTGCCGCGCTCAATCGCGAACTGCAGAACAAAGTCTATCTCGACGAAGCCACAGGACTGCCCAACAAGAACAAGTGCGAGGAGGTCTTGGGGCAGGAGCAGCCTGTCTCCGCGGAGGCGCCCGTTGCGGTGTGCGTCTTCGACCTTAACAATCTGCATACGGTCAATAACAGCTTCGGCCACGAGAAGGGCGACGAATACATCCGTTCTTTTGCCCAGCAGCTGGGGCGCGTGGCGTCGGAGACCTGCTTTGTGGGCCGCGACGGCGGCGATGAGTTTATCGCGGTGCTGCGAGATACCGATCGAGCTGCCGTGGAGTCCCGTCTCGCTCGGGTTCGCGCGAACGTGAACGAGTATTCCGAGACTCATCCCGACATGCCTATCAGCTATGCGGTGGGCTATGCGCTTTCCAGTGATTTTGATGAACCGCCTACGATGCGCGAGCTCTTTTCCCAGGCCGACAAAAACATGTACATCGACAAGAACCGCGTAAAGACAGCCGAGGCAGCCGGGCCGCAACGCGAAGACCGCTAAACCCGTAGCAAAGGGTAGCTAATTTGGGACGGGACTCTTTTGGCTATTTGAGAAGTTGTGCCATGGCGTTGACGAATTTTTGTACTTGGAGGGTGGGCTCGAGCGGGTAGTGCAGAAAGACTGGCACCTCGCGACCGCATAGGAACGGCACGCCCACAAAGGCCGGGTGCACCCCCGACCACGCCCCGCAGGTGAGCACCGCGTCGCCCTTTTCCTCCGCCTCGTTAAAGAGCGCAAAGTCGAAGCTATCCACATCGATCACGTCCACGCCGCCGTCTGCCAAAAGATCGATACGCAGGCTGTCCATAGCGTCGTTGCCGTGGCGGAGTACGCGCAGACGCATGCCCTCCAGGTCGGCAACCGTAATGCGATTCTTGCGCGCCAGCGGGCTCGTGCGCGGCACGTCGATATAAAACGGTACGTTAACGATGCGGAGCTTTTGGCAGGCGTCGCCCCAGCGCGGGGTCGAAAAACTCGACTGCACTACATCCACCTCGCGACCAAGGCTGCGCATGACGGATTCGCGTTCGTCGTAGAGGTCGCTCACCGGCACGATCTCGAAGCGCAACGATGGCTCCAGCTCGTGTACGTCCGTCCACATCGACAGCGTTTGGCGCCCCGGGCACATCATCGACACGCCCAGACGCACGGCACCGCCATCGCCCGCCGCGCGTCGGGCGCGACGCAGCGCATCCTCGGACTGCCGCATGATCGAGCGCGCGTCGTCCACCAGCAGAGCGCCCGCCGGCGTCACCTTAACACCCGAATGCGAGCGCTCGAACAACGTGATGCCAAACTCGGCCTCGAAGCCCGACACCTGCTTGACGA